>CAZJVX010000040.1:0-10958 GCA_964549345.1 uncultured Flavobacteriales bacterium
GTTTTATTGAAATTTATAAAGCGTTCCACTTTGGCTAAAGAAGCCACTTTTGACATTCAGCGTAAAGAAGTATTCTCCATTAGGTAGTTCAAGGCCTACATTATTTCTTCCATCCCATTTCAAATTATTACCTGTTGAAATAAATTGAATTTCTCCAAATCTATTGTAAATTATTAATTCTGTACATTGGTTTATTCTTCCAGGGACTTCAACTATAAAAAAGTCATTTTCACCATCACTATTTGGTGTGAATACATTAGGATAATATATGTCAAAATAATTTTCAAATAAATCAGTATCTATATTAATATCTATGCTGTTTGTACAATTCAATGAATCTTGAACTGTAAGTGTAGCAATGAAACTACTTCCAAAATCAAATACTTTTTCTACATTAATATTTGTAGAGTATTCTCCATTACTAAAATTCCATGTAAACCCAAATTCACTATTTGAGGTATTTACAAACTCAGCATAGACTCCATTACACCCAGGATTTAAAATAGTATCAAAAGTGGGTATTGGATTAGATACATTAACAAAGACTGTATCAGTATAATTACATCCAGCAGCATTCTCAATATTAACTATATAGTATGTAGGAACAGAAGGCGATAGAACAGGGTTGTAGATAGTTGGATCAGAAACACCATCTGTTGGTGACCAATTAAAGGTAGTAGCTGGATCACCTCCAATACTTTTTAAAATTGAATCACCCTCACAAATAATGGCATCATTACCAGCATGGGCAATAAAAACAGAAATATTCAAACTATCAAAGTCAATACATCCATTACTGTCAGTAACTTGAACTGTAAAAACCATATCATCATCGGGAAAGGCCAGTGGATTTGCTAGAGTAGGGTGATTTAAAAAGTAACTTGGCTCCCATGAATACGAAATACCACCAGAAGCGTTTAGTTGAATCGCATCTCCATAACAAGCACTAACATTAAATCCAGCATCAGCATTAGCCGAATCATGTAAGGCTACTCTTACAGTGTCTGTATTTAAACACCCATTCACATCAGTAGCTCTTACCACATAGCTTGTTAATGTATTGGGTGTGGCTATCGGGTTAGGAATTAAATAATTACTTAAGTTGGTAGTTGTTAACCACTGATATGTATCACCTCCTGTTGCATTAAGCTGTATAGATAATCCAGGACAGATAGTGGTGTCATTGCCTGCCTCAACATTAGGTAGTGGTAAAACCACAACCGAAATGGTATCTCTATTAGCACAACCATTAGCATCAGTACCTGTAACAATATAGTTGGTGTTTGTATTTGGATTAGCGCTTGGATATGGAATACTTGAATTTGTTAAACTATGGGAAGGAGACCAATTGTATGACAATGCACCTGTAGCAATCAGTTGTGTTGAAGAACCATCACAAATGGTGTCAATTCCTTGTACATTTACCGATGGTAACGTATTGACAGAAATAACAATAGAATCTGTAGTTACACATCCATTATTATCAGTAATTTCTACATAATAAGTGGTGTCAACATGACTAAAGACTTGTGGATTTGATATGGAAGTATCTGAAATATTGTAATTAGGATACCAAGCATAAGAAATTCCACCACCTACAACAATATTTGCTGAGTCATTAAAACAAATCGAGGTGTCATTTAAAAGAGAAATATATCCGCATGGATTCGTTTGAGAAATAAGAACGTTAAATAAAAAGCATTTTATGATTAAGAATGTAAATTTATTCAAAGTAATAAGCTTTTAAAATTACATTAAGATAGTACATATTTTGTTGAACACATAATATTTGAATGCACAATGTAAATATTTGCTTTTTAGTAAGTTGTACGTTTGTGATAAATTTAAGTGTTTACAGAAATGAATAATTACTTTTCCATAACTCTGTAAATCACATTAAAAAAATTATTTACGTTTCAAAACACGAAGAGTGGCATCAACAATATTAGATGAATGTAAACCATATTTTTTCATTAAATCTGCTGGTTTACCACTTTCTCCAAATTTATCGTTAACAGCAACAAATTCCATTGGAACGGGTGAATTACTTGCCAATACTTTAGCAATTGATTCTCCCAAACCTCCTGCTATCTGATGCTCCTCCGCAGATACAACACACTTTGTTTTGGATACAGAAGATAATATACATTCTTCATCTAAAGGTTTTATGGTGTGGATATTAATAAGTTCGGCTGAAACACCTTTGTTATTAAGTTCTTTTATGGCTTCAATTGCTTCCCATACTAAGTGCCCTGTTGCAAAAATAGATACATCTTTCCCCTCATTTAGTAATAATCCTTTTCCTATTTCAAACTTTTGATTTTCGGGAATAAATATGGGCACTTTTGGTCTGCCAAATCGTAGATAAACAGGGCCAATATGGTCTGCTATTGCAATGGTTGCTGCTTTTGTTTGATTATAATCACATGGATTAATTACAGTCATACCTGGAAGCATTTTCATCATGCCAATATCTTCTAAAACCTGATGAGTTGCTCCATCTTCTCCTAGTGTAAGTCCAGCATGTGAAGCACAAATTTTTACATTTTTTGCTGAATATGCTATAGATTGTCTTACTTGGTCATAGACTCTACTAGTAGAAAAATTTGCAAATGTTCCAGTAAATGGAATTTTTCCACCAATCGTCAAACCGGCTGCAATTCCCATCATATTTGCCTCTGCAATACCTACTTGATAAAATCGGTTAGGAAATTTATTCTGGAAATCATTCATTTTTAATGATCCTGTTAAATCTGCACATAATGCAACCACATTAGGATTTGTTTCACCTAAATATGATAGGCCAGCACCAAAACCTGATCTGGTGTCGTTTTTTCCTAAAATATCTATTTCCATGTTTATAAGTTTAAGTTTAAATTTTGACCTGAAGAAATTTTAAATTCTTTAATTATAGTGTGTGCCATGCTATTAGATCTGCTATTTCTAAATGAAACCATATATTTCCCAGGCTGGAGATTAAGATTTTCAATGTATCTAAAATTGTCAAAATCATATAACCATATATTTTGTCCTTTTTCCTTTAAAAATAATGATGCAGGACCGTTCCCTTTTGAAATTTGAACAGACCCATATAATGGAATAGTAATTTCTGTTGTTTTACTTTGCTTAATTTCAACATCTTCAAAATAAATTCTAGGTAGAGTAAGCATTTCTAAATCATATTTACCCAATAAATATTCCTTTTCGGAATTCATTTTATGAATATTAATAGTCTTGTATTCGTTTTCTTTTCTAACAATAACATTAATCCCAGTAAACTGGCTGTTAGAACCTTGAGTGCTTAACTTCAATATACCTTGAGGTGTTTGTGCTACAATTGTGTTATGTCTTCCTGGAATAAGTTTGATGTTGTCCACTACTACTTCAGGAACAGTATGTACCACCATTTTGTATGTATAAATAGGATCTAAAGCGAATGTATCAGGCAATTGATTTCTATTTAGTGTATGTGTATAAGTGTGCATTAGCTTATTACTTTTAGAGTTGTAAAAACTCATGGTCACATCTGTCTCTTTTGGAAGTCTATTTATATTATTTAAATCAACTTGAACAGTAGTGTTATTTAATGCTTGACTAATTACAAACTTTAATACCCCCTTAAATGAATCTTCATTATCAGCACTTAAAAATTCTCCAATGCAGGAAAATTGAGATAAGTATGATGTATCTAGTCCAAGACCAATTACAAATGGTTTTAGTTTTATATTTTTTTCTTTTAATGCTAATGCAACAGCACAAGGGTCTTCGTCACAAGCTTCGATTCCATCCGTAATTAAAATAATAATGTTTCTACATGATTTACATTCAGGAAAATCATCTGCAGAATACTCTAGAGATCTTGCAATAGGTGTGGTTCCCTTAGGTTCTAAACCACGAATTTTAGTAATAATTTTAGAGTAGTTTTCCCTTGAACTAGCAAATGGCACTTCTAATTTAGTGTCTGAGCAATCTTGCTTTCCCGGAACTATCCTAGTTTGATGACCGTATATCCTTAATGCTAAGTCTACATTTTCAAGTCCTTTTAGGCTATCCATTGTTTGGATCATTAATTTCTTAGCTACTAAAATTTTACTGCTGTTTTCCCACTGTGCGTTCATACTATTGGAACCATCAAAAATGAATAGTATTCTTATTTTACTGTCTTCCTGAGCAATTGTAAATAAGCAGGAGAACAATAATAACAGCGATATAAATGATGGTCTATAATTCATGATTTAATCAATATCAAAATTGATTCCAAAAATTAATAATCACCGATTGTTTCAGGGTTTTGATTCAAAGCCACTTCTAATTGTTCGTCATTTGGAGCTACACCGTGCCATTTATGAGACCCCATCATGTAGTCAACTCCATGACCCATTTCAGTTTTCATGATGATCATGATGGGCTTTTCTTTTCCAATCATTTCTTTAGCTTTAAAGAGAGTTTTAATTATTTCTTCTAGATCATTTCCATTACAATTTAATGTTTCCCATCCAAAAGCAATCCACTTATTTTCCAAATTTCCAAGTGACAATACTTCATCTACATCACCATCAATTTGCCTTCCATTATAATCAATAGTTGATATTAAGTTATCTACTTTATGAGCAGATGCAAACATAGCTGCCTCCCAAATCTGACCTTCTTGTAATTCACCATCACCGTGAAGAGTATACACAATGCTTGAATCTTGATTTAGTTTTTTAGTAAGTGCAGCTCCTACAGCAACACTTAGTCCTTGTCCTAAGGATCCACTAGCTACTCTAACACCTGGTAATCCCTCATGAGTAGTAGGATGTCCTTGCAAGCGGGAATCAATCATTCTGAACGTTTTCAATTCTTCAATAGGAAAATAGCCTGATCTTGCTAAAACAGAATAAAAAACAGGTGAAATATGTCCATTTGATAGAAAGAATAGATCTTCATGAATGCCATCCATCGAAAAATCGGTGTTATGGTTCATTACTACTTTATATAAGGCAATGAAATACTCTGCACATCCCAATGAACCACCAGGATGACCTGAATTTTGAGCATGTACCATTCTAACTATATCTCTTCTAACTTGGGAAACTAAGTCATTTAGTTCTTGTAAATTATACTTGTTCATTCGATAATGATTAAAGATCAAAAGTAATCATATAGTTATTCTATAAAACGAGTGTTAACAACTTTAGAAAAGTTGTTTAGTTCAAAACATTATTTTTGAATAATGAAAAAATTTATTCTGCTAAGTTTATTGTCGATAAATTTTCACATTAAAGCTCAAAATAAAATAAATTTATCTGAGGTTGTTAAAGAAGTGAAAAATCAAAAATCCCTGTACTATTTTGCAGAAATTCCAGCTGAAAAAAATATTGAGGATAGACTAAGCGGAATATTTGAAATAACTGACACCTCAAATCTTGATTTATTGCAGCTACCTGTTAAAATATCCTCAGACAATTACCAATATTACCTAATTGAAAATTTGGATATTCTGCTGGTGATTAGATCTTATGCTCATATCAAAAATCCATTGAATTGAAAAAACGGGTCTCAATTTTTATGATATGTATAATTGTTTCTGCTTTTACACATGCTCAATCCAATGTACTTATTTCAGATGATGATTGGACTTCAACATCAACCAACGGAGCATGTAATTGTGCAACTAATTTTAATAACGGATCTGTTACTAATTTTTTTGATTCAGGAAACAATTCAAATTCGTATTCTTCAAATGAAAATGAAGTTATTACATTATGCCCCGATGCTAGTGGATCTAAAATGGTAGCAGTATTTGGAACCAATGCGGGATATACTCTAGACATTCACTCAAGTGACACGTTATTTGTTTACGATGGAACACAAACGACATCGCCTTTACTTGCAAAAATAAATAACAGCACTTTTCCAAATGGTGTTAACTTGCCTGCATCTTGGTCTAATACATCTGGTTGCTTAACATTTCAATTTATAAGCGATGTCATGAATGAAGGATCAGGATGGGGAGCTAATTTATCTTGTGCTAATTTAATTCAACCTTTTTCAAACCACATTCAAGCCTTTGTAAATGGAGAAGCTAACGGAGCAAATGATACCTTAAACGATCTCTTTCCAGTAGATACAGGGTATGTTGATATTTGTTTAGGTGATACCGTAACTTTTGTTGCTGATCCTTATTTCCCTTATGAACCTGGTGGTGATTCTGCATCAATAAGCGGAGGTGGTTATATGCAGTCTAGCAACTACACCGTATTGTGGGAACTTAGTGATGGAACCACATACAGTTCGAATTCCTTTGATTATACACCTTCTTCAAGAAATGGATTTTTTATTTCACTAAGGATAGAAGATAGCCAAGGACAATTTCAATATAGTTTCTGTAAAGTTAGGGTGTCTACAGTGCCTAACTTTTCGTCTTGTGCACCTTTAGATTCGCCTATATGTCTAGGCAATACAACACAACTAATAGGAGGTGTTACAGCTGTAGATACAGCAGGTGTAGATCCCGTTTCTGCTAATTTTCCTATCGGGGGTGTTTTTGGTACGCAGACATATTTGCCAGATGGTTCAGGAATTAATTATACAACAGATATAAATATTTCTGGATTTACACCTGGTGCTACATTACAAAATAGCAACGACATTGATAAAGTTTGTTTTGAAATTGAACATTCCTATTTAGGGGACTTAGAAATGATGTTGACCTGTCCTAGTGGACAAAGCATAAATATGTTCAACTCTTACAGTGGTTCTGGTCTTTTTCCTGGTGGGTTTTCTGGTGGAAGTAACTTTCTGGGTGGAGCTTATGATAACAATACTGGTAATATCGGAGTTTGTGAGGAGTATTGTTTTTCAATGTCTTCAAATGCATTACCTTCCTGGGCCAACGGTTATCCAACCACTGCTGCAACTGGACCTAGTACTGGAACAATGGTAACGCCCGGTCTTTATCAGCCAGAGCAAAATTTCATACCTGCATTACAAGGATGTCCCATTAATGGAACATGGACGCTTACAGTAAGAGATAATTTAAGTGTTGATGATGGTTTTATTTGCGAGTGGGGTATTTATTTTAACAGTGCGCTAAATCCAAACAGTGAAATTTATGCCCCATCGATTGTTTCTCACAACTGGTTGTCTGATCCATCCATAATTTCCAATCAGGATACAAACATAACTGTCCAACCTACTAATCTTGGAGTTAATACCTACACTTTTTCTGTTGAGGATAATTTTGGGTGTACTTACGATACCACTATAACTGTACTCACGCAACAACCGGGGTCTGTTGAACCTGACGTACAAATATGTGATGATTTTTATCAATTCAATAGTAATTATGTTCCAACAACAGGGTATTGGACTTACACAAGCCAAAGCGGAACACTAATCTTTGATGATACCAACTTCATCAATCCATTTGTTACTTGCAGTGATCCTGGCATTTACAACCTAAATCTAATTGATCTTTTTTGTGAAGATACTTTACAACATATAATTCAATTTTTAGTTACTCCACAACCTCATTTACCTATCGCAGATAGTGTTTGCTTTGGTGAAAATTATAGTTTTTCTATTTTGAACTCAAATCAAGATTTCAGCTATACTTGGATAAATAATTTCGGAGATACTATAATGAATGGAGATTCACTATACATAGATGCAAACGTTTTATCTTTAGGAATGTCAGATTTAAATTTAATCATATCAAATCAATGTGATACATTATTTACAGATGTATTTTTAATAGTAAAGAATTGTAATATCCCTAATATAATCACGCCTAACGGAGATCTGAATAATGATGTGTTTTACACCCATTATGCTGAAATATATGCTGATGTTACGTTAATTGTATACAATAGATGGGGGAGAAAGGTGTTTGAAAAGACTAATTACAGAAATGATTGGAATGGAGTTAAAAACAATGGAAATGGGTTATCTGATGGAACGTATTTTTATATTTTGAGATTTGATAATGATCAAGAAAAAAAAGAAGGAGTTATTCAAATTGTAGGAAATTCAAATTAAGCCATTATTTTTGGAGTTAATTTATTTTTATGGCTTTAAAATGTGGCATCGTTGGCTTACCAAATGTGGGAAAATCAACCCTATTTAACTGTCTCTCTAATGCTAAGGCTCAGTCGGCTAATTTTCCTTTTTGTACCATAGAACCTAACGTGGGTACCATTACTGTTCCAGATAAAAGATTAGCCAGTTTAGAAAGTCTGGTTAAACCAGAAAAAGTTATACCAACAACAATTGAAATAGTTGATATTGCTGGTTTAGTAAAAGGTGCACACAAAGGAGAGGGGTTAGGAAATCAATTTTTAGCCAACATTAGAGAAGTTGATGCCATTATTCATGTATTAAGGTGCTTTGATAATGATAATGTAATACATGTGGATGGCAAAGTAGACCCAATTTCTGATAAAGAGATTATAGACATGGAATTGCAACTTAAAGACTTAGAAACGGTTGAAAAGAGAATTGGAGCTATTGAACGTAAAGCAAATTCAGGGGACAAAGATGCCAAAAAAGTGTATGAAACCTACGTAGCTGTGAAAGAACACCTTTTACAAGGGTATTCAGTAAGAACTTTAGAACTAGAAGTGTCTCAAGAAGAATACCTTGCTGAATTACAACTCATTACATCAAAACCTGTAATGTATATCTGTAATGTAGAAGAAACAGCTGTTAAAAACGGTAATCAACATGTAGATAAAGTAAAAGATGCTATTTCAAAAGAAGATGCTGAGATATTAATCCTTGGAGCTGCTATTGAAGCGGATATTGCTGAACTTGAAGATTTTGAAGAAAGGAAAATATTTTTAGATGATTTAGGCCTCGATGAACCAGGAGTCAGTAAGTTAATTAAGAAAGCATATAGTTTATTAAATCTTCAAACCTATTTTACAGCTGGTGAAAAGGAGGTAAGAGCTTGGACCATTAAAAAAGGCATGACTGCTCCACAGGCTGCTGGAGTAATTCATTCAGATTTTGAAAAGGGTTTTATTAGAGCAGAAGTAATTAAGTATTCAGATTACATCAGATTTAAAACAGAAACAGCAGTTAAAGAAGCTGGAAAATTAATGGTACAAGGAAAAGAATACGTTCCTGAAGATGGTGATATAATGCATTTTAGATTTAATGTGTAAAAAATAATTTTTTGATTTTTGCGTTTTAATATAGTGAGAATATTCCTTTTTTGGTTAATAAGTAGTCTTTACAGCTTAGGAATAGGTCAGTCAAATACGAGTTTCCCCATTCTAAATTTTAATACTACAGCTAGAAACACTGCTTTAGGTGGTATCAACGTAGGTATTTTTGATCACGATCCATCAACATCAATTCAGTTACCTTCAAACCTAACTCCACTACAGGATGGATTACTGCAAATGAATTATGTTAATTATTTTGCTGATAGTGATATAGCCATTTTGAATTATACATTTGATCAAAAGAAGGTAGGTGTTTTATCAACAAGTTTGGTCTATTGTAATTACGGTTATTTTGAGTATGCTGATCCTTCAGGACAATTTTTAGATCAAACTTTTTCAGTAAATGACATCATGTTTCAATTAGGACATGGAAGAAAATTAAGCGATAAATTACAAATTGGTATCAATATGAAACTTGCTGGTTCATTTTATGAAAGGTACAGGTCATTTGCATTAGCAACCGATTTGTCTCTTACTTATTTTGATAAAACAAAGAATCTTGGGTCACATTTTTTGGTCAAGAATTTAGGTAGACAAATCATAAAATTCTATCCATCTCAGCTGAATTACAAATTACCTTTCTCGTTAGAATTGGGGATAAATAAGAAACTGGAATATGCACCTATCCGATTTCATGCCACATACCGAAACATAGATAGATGGAATTTAGTAATGATGCCTGAAAATAATTTTAATTCATTTAGAAGAACATTATTCAGTCATTTTATTTTTGGTTCAGAACTTATGTTCAGTGAAAATTTTCATTTTAGATTTGGTTATAATTTTTTAAGTCGAATGGAATTGCAGCCAAATGCTAGACCTGGAACAAGTGGACTTTCGTGGGGAATTCAATTGAAAATCAAAAAGATGATAATTAATTTTACTAATGCCAAATTCCACATGTCAGGTACATCTAACCATTTTTCAATTATTAGAAAAATAAATTAAATATCTATCTTTTCTAATTCAATTTGCAGTTTAAAAAAGTTGTACAAATTTGAATCTAACATGTGGGAAGGCGAAATGTTTTTAAGTGCATTAAATATGATTGATTTTCTATTAGGATAGTCCTTTTCCCAGTCATTCAATAATGATTTTATTTTCTTTCGCTGTAAATTTTCTTGAGATCCACATAGATTACAAGGTATTATGGGGAATTCTTTAAGACTTGAATAAGTGGCTATATCATTTTCTTTACAAAAAGAAAGAGGTCTTATGACAAGTAGATCACCCTCATCAATTTTAAATTTTGGTGGCATAGCTTCTAACTTTCCGCTAAAAAATAAATTTAAAAAGAAAGTTTCAATAATATCTTCTCTGTGATGCCCAAGTGCTAACTTATTACAACCTAACTCTCTGGCTTTGTCATAAAGTGTTCCTCTTCTTAATCTAGAACATAAACTACACATGGTTTTACCTTCAGGTATTTTATCCATTACAATAGAATAAGTATCTTTTTCAGCAATATGAAAACGAACTCCTAACTTATTCAAATATTCAGGAAGAATCTTTTCCGGGAATCCAGGTTGCTTTTGATCCATGTTTACTATAGTCATTTCAAATGAAATGTCTCCATATTTTTGAAAATGAATGAACATATCTAACATGGTGTAACTGTCTTTACCACCAGAAATACAAACCATGATATGATCACCCTCTTGAATCATATTAAATTCTTTAATACACTTGCTTGTACTTGAAATAATTTTTTTCTTTAGTTTTTTTAAATCCTCCATTGAATACAAA
>CAZJVX010000041.1:0-10859 GCA_964549345.1 uncultured Flavobacteriales bacterium
TCCCCAGAAATTTGCTTTTCATCATGTAGGTTTTTGACACATTGATAAAGTTTTCCAGCCACTAAATTGGGTTTGTGGTTGGTTCTGATGTATTCATTTTCGTTCATTTTTTCATTGAATGACATTTCTTCTGCGATGACTTTGTCTCTTAAATGGTTTTTCATAGAGAACACATAGTTTGATATAAGTTCTGAAAATGCTTTTTTTTCAGATGTTTTTAATGAGTTTGAAAAAGTGTTGTATTTCAACGCTAAATTTCGAGATGTGTTTACCAAGGCACCTAAAACTTTTCTGCCTTCCCACCATCTATCATAGGCTGTATTGGTTCTAAAAACCAACAGCAATCCGATTACAAAACCCAACAGTGAATGTATGGATATAGTGCTTTTAAAATTGGTGTAATGTAGCTCTAAGTAAACGATAACTCCCGCATATAATCCATAAATGAGTAATACGTAAATGAGTTTTCGTAAGGTGTCGCTTTTGTGAAATTCAAATATTAATCCGAACCAATCTTTAGGATTGTATTTAGACATAGGATAAGTTTACTTCTAAATTAAATGATGTGTGTCGAGTTTTAAATTTTGACTAAATAAAATTCTCATTTAGTATAAAAAAAAATGACTGCAGTACAAAATGATAACTGCAGTCATTTAAAAATAGGATCGTTGTAAAAGCTAAATTGCTTTCACTTGAATTTAATAATCAAAATTCTCTAAATCTTCTAAACCTTCCATTGCATCTTGTAATGCATCGGAATTTTCTAAAAGAGCACCGCCAACAGCACTCATTGCGCCTAATCCAGCTACAACAACAGCTAGATAGATTAATGCAATTATACCGATAACTAAACCAGCAATAGCTAGTCCTCTTTTTTCGCCTGCTTTTTTAGAAGCACTCATGCCCATAGCAGAAAATACTACTGCAGCTATTGGAAGTAATAATCCAGCAGCACCAGCTCCTGTGCTGAATCCAGCAGCAGCCCAAAGTGCACTAATTACCCATCCCCCAAGAACAATAGATACTAATGATAAAACAAAGCCAATTACACCCTTCATTTTACCAGATTTCGCGTTAGTTTCGCTCATAACAATTTATTTTTTAAAGGTTTAATGGGGTAAAACTAGTATAATTTTTTGAATATTAACATTCATTAACAAACAATGAAATGTTATTTTTCTTTTTTAAAATTGAGCTGGTGATTAGATGAGGTACTTAAAACCAAATTTCCCTCATCGCTAAATTTAATTGAATTTGCCGTTTGCATGTAATTTGAAAATTGCTTTGCTAAATCCATTACTCCCATACACATCATTTTAGTTTTTGATAAGGGCGCTATACGAATTTCATTTTTGGGTCCCATCTCAAATGAACTTCGATATTGGTTACAACCATCTGTGCCAGATATTGCTTTTTTGTCAGCTTCAAATTGGACAGTTGGTGCATTTTGATCAATAGGCAGATTATTAATGGAAGTCAAAATCCAATTCCCTTGTAATTGTTTTTCTATTTTTTTTAATCCACTGCAAGAGATAATTAGGGATAATGGCATAATAAGTTTGAATAAAACCTTTTTCATACGGATTAAAGATATTAATTTGACTATTTAAATGTTATCGAATAATAAAAATCATCGTGTTTTGGTACTTGGTGCATCGTTAAACCCAGAACGTTATGCACACAAAGTTGCACTTCAATTAAATAGATTAGCATACGATGTGGTTCTTGTTGGTCATAAGCCTGGTATAATGGATGGCTTGTCCATTGAAACACATATTCCACACAAATCTTATGATACCGTTACGCTATACTTAGGTGCTAAAAATCAGCAACAATATTATGATCAACTATTGAAATTAAAACCTAAGAGGATTATTTTTAATCCGGGTGCTGAAAACAGTGTTTTTCAAAAATTGGCAATTCAAAAAGATATCGAAGCATTTGAAGCTTGTACACTTGTTATGCTGTCTATGGGGACTTTTTAATTTAGCCGATAGCCTTAAACGAAGCTTTTTTTTGATTATTTCTTATCTACATTTAAAATGTGAAAAACCCATTATTGGTATTTACGGATAAAGGTATTTATTGTCCCAAGGCTGATGTGTACATTGATGCATGGAAGCCTGTGGAAAGGAATATTGTTTCACATGGTCATGCAGATCACTCTAAGTGGGGTCATCAACACTATTTAACCCATCTTAACAATGTTCCTATCATCAAACATAGATTAGGTGACATTTCTACCCAAGGTGTGAATTGGGGAGATGTAACTGATATAAATGGGGTTAAATTTTCTCTTCACCCTGCTGGCCACGTGGTAGGTTCATCGCAAGTTAAAGTAGAACATAAAGGCGAAGTATGGGTATTTACAGGGGATTACAAAAGAGAGGATGATGGTATTTCAACACCATTTGAATTGGTCAGGTGCAATACGTTCATTACAGAGTGTACATTTGGTTTACCACCATTTAAATGGCAACCTCAAAAAGAAGTAATTAAAGAGATAAATCAGTTTTGGGAAGAATGTAAAAAAACGAATCAAACAGCAGTTCTTTTCGCTTACAGCCTAGGAAAAGCGCAGAGGTTGATTTACAATTTAGACCAAAGTATTGGAACCATTTATACGCATGCAGCAGTTGAAAACATGAATGAAGTGATTAGAGGAATCACAAATTTACCCAAGACCGTCAGAATTACGAGAGAGACAAATAGAGAAGAACTTATTGGAAACTTGGTCATTGCACCCCCTAGTACGCATGGGTCTCCATGGATTAGAAAAATGGTTCCCTATGTAACAGCAACTGCAAGTGGTTGGATGACCTTTCGAGGGGCAAGAAGAAGAAGGGCAGTAGATAGAGGATTTGTATTATCAGATCATGTTGATTTTGGTGATCTCATGAAAACCATAAGGGAAACGGAAGCTGAAAATATCATTTGCACCCACGGTTATAAAGAAATCTTTTCAAAATACCTATCTGAAATAGGGTATAATGCATATGTAGAAAATACACCATTTGAAGAATCAGATAATTTGATTGAGGATGAATGATTTTGCCCACTTAATTTCTGAGTTAGATCGCACAAATAAAACCAATCAAAAGGTAGATGCATTAGTGCAATACTTTAATAAGGCAGATAACAAGGATAAAGTATGGGCAATTGCTCTTTTTTCACATCGTAGACCAAAGAGATTGATTAAAACGACTTTGTTGCGATCTATGGCGGCTGAAAGTGCTGAAATCCCCTTATGGTTATTTGAGGATAGTTATCATATAGTTGGAGATCTTGCAGAGACCATTTCTCATCTTGTATGTCAAAAAGGTCGTAATTACCATAATGCATTGAAGTTGCATGAACTTATCTCTCATATGATTGATAACAGAGAAGAGGATGAAGAAAAGCAATTAGCCTTTATAATATCTCAATGGAAATCCATGGATTTTTATTCTTGTTTTGTTTTTAATAAACTGATTACGGGTGGATTTAGAATTGGTGTGAGTCAAAAATTAATGACCCGCTCTTTAGCAAAATCAACAGGCATAGATGAAGATGTGATAGCTTATAGATTAATGGGTAATTGGGATCCAAAACACATAACATTTGAAGAGCTAATTCTTAGCCCTGACAAAGATGCTTTGTCTTATAAACCATATCCATTTTACTTAGCCTATGCCCTAGATAAAAATCTAGATGAATTAGGTTCTCCTAATGACTGGTTTTATGAGTACAAATGGGATGGGATTCGGGTTCAGTTAATCAAAAGAAAAGATCAAATTATGATGTGGTCTAGGGGAGAAGAACTGATAACAAATCAATTTCCAGAAATTCAAGCCCTTAGAGATGTGCTAACCAATGGAACGGTTTTAGATGGAGAATTATTAGTATATAAAGAAAATAAAATGGGTTCTTTTAATGACTTACAGAAAAGATTAGGCCGGAAAAACGTGGGGAAGAAAACCCTTGAACAGTACCCAATTGTCGTTAGATCATATGACCTGCTTGAATACAACACAAGAGATTTAAGAAATGAAACGTATGATCAAAGAAGGATTCAATTAGAGAGTTTGGTGGAAAAATTAAATCACCCGCTTATTCAACTTTCAGACCGATACCACATTCAAAAATGGGAAGAGGTACATCATGCGTATCAAAATGCTAGATCAAATCGAAGTGAAGGTCTCATGTTAAAACAAAGAAATACTTCTTATAAAATTGGAAGAAAAAAGGGAGATTGGTGGAAATGGAAAGTAGAACCGCTTACTATTGATGCTGTTTTAACGTATGCAATGAGAGGACACGGGAGAAGATCAAATCTCTTTACTGATTATACGTTTGCCTTATGGAAAAGCTCAGAAACTAGTCAGAATGAGTTGGTGACCTTTGCCAAAGCTTACTCTGGTCTTACAGACGCAGAATTTAAGGAGGTTGATGCATTTATAAAAAAGAATACCCTAGAGCGTTTTGGTCCTGTTAGAAGTGTACAACCCGAATTGGTATTTGAAATTGCTTTTGAAGGAGTGGCAAATTCTTCCAGACATAAATCTGGAGTTGCGGTACGTTTCCCAAGAATTTTGAGGTGGAGAAAAGATAAATCGATAAATGAAGCCAATACGGTTGATGATTTGAAATCGTTGATTCCAAATGAGTAAAGATAATTTATATTATAGTTGGGTAAATACTTTTTTTAGCAAAAGAAATTGGATTCCTTTACCCTTTCAGCAAGAGGCATGGAAGGCCATATTGAAAGATGACTCTGGATTGGTAAATGCCCCTACTGGTTCTGGTAAGACTCTCTCTGTTCTTCCCCCCATTTTATGGAAAAAATTGAATTCTCAAAAAACCACTAAATCTTCTTTATTCTGTATATGGATCACTCCACTAAGGTCCTTGTCTAAACAAATCCAATTATCTATTCAGGATTTTTTAAGCGATATGTGTGATGAGTTTTCAGTTGAGGTTCGTAATGGTGATACAAGTTTAAAAGTTCGTGCACGACAGGCTAAAAAACTTCCACATATTTTGATTACAACTCCTGAGAGTTTTCAGTTATTAATCTGCAGCAAGGGCTGGAAAAAGAAAATGGAACAGGTAGACACTATTGTAGTAGATGAGTGGCACGAACTGATGGGGTCTAAAAGAGGTGTGCAATTGGAACTTTGTTTATCTGCTTTAAGATTTTATAATTCAAAATTAAAAACATGGGGTATCTCAGCTACAATTGGTAATCTTGATGAAGCAAAAAATGTGCTAATCGGTAAGCACTTAGATGGATCTTATGTAGAGGGTAAACTGATAAAATCTTCTACTAGAAAAAAAATAGAAGTAGAAGTGGTTTCTCCAAAAAAAATCAAAGAACTACCGTGGAGAGGTCATTTAGGTTTACATTTAGTAGAAGACCTCATACCCATTTTGAAAAGAAGTAAGACCACATTGATCTTTACCAATACAAGATCGCAATGTGAAATATGGTATCAACATATCTTATCTGCATGTCCCGAATTTTCGGGATTATTAGCTATGCATCACGGAAGCATTGAAAAAGAAATTAGACTATGGGTTGAGGATGCAGTTAGGAAAGAAAAACTGAAAGCAGTAATATGTACATCAAGTCTAGATTTAGGTGTTGATTTTTACCCCGTAGAAACCATAATTCAAATAGGAGGGCCCAAAGGGGTTGCAAGATTTCTGCAAAGAGCTGGTAGAAGCGGACACCGACCCGATCAAATCAGTAAAATTTATTTTCTACCTACACATGCGATAGAGTTAATTGAGGCTTCTGCGTTAAAAAAAGCAGCTAAAAAATCATATACGGAACCAAGAGTTCCTTATGTATTGAGCTATGACGTTTTAATTCAGTTTTTGGTATCATTAGCGGTTTCTGATGGATTTAGAGCAAATGAAGCATTATCCATAGTAAGAAAAACCCATGCTTTTTGTAATATCAGTGACTATGAATGGGAATGGATTTTAACCTACATTTCTAAAGGAGCGACCAGTTTGTCAGCTTATAACGAATATAAAAAAGTACAGATTATTGATGATGGTTTGTTTAAGGTGTTAAGTCGAGGTGTTGCTATGCGTCACAGAGTACAAATAGGTACTATTGTGAGTGATAACCATCTCAACTTAAAGTTGCTTTCTGGAAAAAGATTGGGTGTAATTGAAGAGTGGTTTATTTCAAAACTCAAAAAGGGAGATGTCTTCTTATTTGGTGGCCAGTATTGGGAATTATTTCAAATTCAACAAATGGATGTCCTAGTTAAAAAGAGCAAATCTAAAAAAGGGAAAGTAGTTAGTTGGATGGGAGGGAGGATGAGCTTTACTTCATATATGAGCGATCTTTTGAGGAACGAAATATATTCCATACAGCAAAATACCAATTATGTGAAGACGCTGAAGCCTCTTTCCTTTTTGTTAGATATGCAGAAAGAACTGTCCATCATACCCAACGAGCATGAATTTTTGATAGAATCATTTCAAACTAGTGAAGGTTTCCATACTGTATTTTATGCATTTGAAGGAAGATTTGTGCATGAAGCCATGAGTCATTTAATGGCATACAGAATTAGCTTGCTTATACCTATTTCCTTTTCGTTGGCTTACAATGACTACGGATTTGAATTATTAAGTGACCAATTTCTTGATGTTAATCAAATTATAGAAAATAATTTATTTGAAGCAACTCATGTGAAAGATGACTTAGAGCAAAGCATAAATGCATCTGAAATAGCTAGAAGAAAATTTAGAGATATAGCTGTGATATCGGGTCTTGTGTTTTCGGGTATGCCTAGTAATCGAAAAAGGAATAAAGATCTTCAGTCAGGATCTCAATTAATTTTTGAAGTATTTAGGGACTATGAACCAGAAAACTTACTGTATAAACAAGCTTTTTTTGAAACATTTGAATACCAGTTAGAGGAAGAACGTTTGATTAAAGCGCTTTTCAAAATAAAAAAACAAAAAATAGTTTGGAAAAATATTGAAAAACCATCACCATTTTCATTTCCAATTATTACCGATCGTTTAAGAGAAAAACTTTCCAGTGAGGAACTAGGAGAAAGAATAAAAAAAATGCAACTGATTTATCAATGAAGCAAATCAAAAAGAAAATAAAAGGGCAACAGTTCATTTTTGATTATAGAAAAGCGATCTATTGGGACGATACTTCATCTCTGATTTTAAGTGACGTTCATGTAGGTAAATTAAATCATTTTCAAAAAAACGGTATTCCTATTCCTAGCGATGGAAGTAGGGATAACTTAGTTAACATAAAAAATCTTGTAAATGAATATAATCCCACTCAAATTTATATTTTAGGTGATCTTTTTCATTCTTCTTACAATAAAGAATGGGATGACTGGCTAATCTATTTTTCAAAATCCGAAATCAAATTCACTCTTATATTAGGGAATCACGATCAATATGATTCCAAAAAAATATTAAATAGCAACATCACTCTTATAAATCAACTCGATACAGGTCCTTTTTTGTTTACTCACTTCCCTGTTAAAGAATTTGATCAATTCAATATTTGTGGTCATGTTCACCCTGCAGTTAAATTACGAGGTTTGGGTAGACAATACATGAAACTAAACTGTTTTTATATTTCCGATAATCAATTGATTCTACCAGCGTTTGGAACATTTACTGGTTCTCATATTTTAAAACCAAATAAAACAGATCATGTCATATGCCTTACTTCAGATGGTCTTTTTGAGTTGTAACATTAACTAGGAATTTGAATTTTTACAGTATATTTGGATTCTTTATGTTCGATAATTTTAGATATAATTTTTTTCAGCTTTTTGTAAAGCTTTCAATTTTCTCTCTACTGATTGCATTTTTCACCTACTTTACAGTAGATACCCTTAAGTTACTTTCTAATTCAGGAAATCAATACGCAATAGAAATTTACGAATACGAAGGAAGTGAAGAAGAAAAAAACAATGAGTCAGAAGACGAAGTAAAAGAAATTGATGATTTTTTATTTTCATCTGCAGCGAACAAATCAAATAATAATTTCCTATTTCCAGGGAAAATAATCGGTTTTGATATTTATCAAAACTTTAAAAAAGAGGTAGAATCCCCACCACCTGTAGTCTAGCCTATTTATATCAAATAATTATTAAATCTTTTTACAAACCGCTGGCTGACATGTCAGCTTAAATTTTTAACATGTCAAATACAAAAAACAATAATTTTAGTTTAAAACATTTCAAAAATGACTTTCCTGCTTCTTTGGTAGTTTGGTTGGTCGCATTACCTCTTTGTATAGGTATTGCAAAGGGATCTGAAGTAAATGCATTTTCAGGTTTGATTGCTGGTATTATAGGAGGTATCATAGTTACCATTTTTAGTGGTTCAAAATTTGGAGTTAGTGGACCTGCTGCGGGCTTAATCACCATAGTTGTAGCGGGAATATCTACTTTTAATGGAAATTTAGAAGTTTTCTTTTTAGCTGTTTTCCTTTCAGGAATTATTCAGTTTCTTTTAGGACTTTTCCGATTGGGAGTTATTGGATATTTCGTGCCTACATCTGTTATCAATGGGATGTTAGCCTCTATTGGTCTTACCCTTATGTTAAAACAGATACCTCTAATTTTTGGAGGGTATGGTGGTTCTGCTACCCATAATGCCGTATACAGTAGCTATATGCAAGCAAATGGTATTGAAACCACACATGAATTACATCTTTTAGTAAAGATTTGGTTAGATACTCAAGCAGGTATCCAGTCCATTTCAACAGCTGCACTTATTATATTTGCTGTATCTCTTTTAACTATGTTATTATGGGAACAGGATTTCATGAAAAAGAGAAAATTATTCCAGTATTTTCCTGGCTCACTTGCTGCGGTAATTATAGGATCTGTTTTGGCTTACTGGTTTAATAGCAATGGAGCAGGTGAATCTCTTTCATTAGTAAAGCAACAATTAGTTAGCCTTCCAGCAGAGTTAAAAGCTTGGGATTTTAAGAATTTAGTTAAACTTCCAGACTTCACTGCATTAGCCAACCCAAATGTTTGGATAGTCGCTTTCACCATTGCCATTGTAGGTAGTATTGAAACGTTGCTAAGTGTTGAAGCTACTGACAAATTGGATCCGGATAAAAACTTATCACCAACTAATAAAGAACTAAAAGCTCAAGGGATTGGTAATGCTATTTCAGGTCTAATTGGTGGTCTTCCAATAACCATGGTAATTGTGAGAAGTTCAGCCAATATCAATGCAAAAGCAAAAACACAAATGTCAGCAATATACCACGGTATATTATTACTTATATCTGTGTTTACCTTCCCTACGTTGTTAGAGATGATTCCATCAGCGTCATTGGCTGCTATACTATGTATATTAGGTTTTAAATTATTAAAGTTGAAAAAAGTAATTGAAATGTTCAAAACCGATAGACAAGGTGCTATTGTGATCATTGTAACCATAGCTGCTGTTTTAGCTACGGATCTGCTGAAAGGTGTCGGAATTGGATTTGCTTTGGCTATGTTCTTTATTTTAAGAAAGAACTATGTGCTTGCTTTTATAGACCACTGGGATGAGCAAAAGAAAGAATTGACAGTATCTTTTTCTCAGATCGTTTCTTTTCTGAACAAAGGTGCATTAATGCAAAAACTTCAAAATGTACCGCCTAATTCAAAAGTGAAGATGAGTGCTAAAAAATGCTATGAAATGAGTAAAGAAATTCAAGAGGTTATAGTTGATTTCAGAGACATCACAAGTAAAACCAATAATATTGAGCTTGAGTTAATAGGATTCGAAAAATTCGATCATATCACTGAAGAATAATTTTATAAGTATAAATTCAATCTAGAAGTAGACCAACCACTATGACATCGTCAGTTTGGTCTTCTTCTTTTTTCCATGCATAAAATTCATTTACCAATATTTTTCTTTGCTCCTGCATGCTTTCACCTCTTGTTTCGTAAATTAATTCACGAAACCGTTTTTTCATGAATTTTTTGCCTTTTTCCCCACCAAATTGGTCTTGAAATCCATCTGAAAAAAGGTAAATCTTAGTTTCTTTTTTGTAATTAATTTCATGTAAGTCGTACTGCTTTTGAGTGTTGTATTGATTTGATCCAATAGGGAAAAAACTTCCTTTTATAGTATCTATTTCATCTTTATAGATAATATATAATGGGTTTTTTGCACCAGCAAAATAAAGGCGTTGCTTCTTAGCATTAATGGTTACAATCGACATATCCATTCCATCTTGTCTCCCCACACCATTTTCATTTGACAACCCATTAATTATTTTTCTATCCAACTCTTCTAAAATTTTATCTGGATGAATGATTTTGTCTTGAAGTACAATCTCATTTAATAAATCATTCCCCATAATGGTCATCAATGCTGCAGGCACTCCGTGACCTGTACAATCCGCAGATACAATAATTTTTTCATCTTCAACAGAACCAAACCAATAAAAATCGCCACTTACAATATCCTTTGGTTTAAATAGAATAAAACCTTCTTTAAAATGCTTTAGTATCTGAGATTTTGAACCAAAAACAGCCATTTGTATACTTGCAGCATAGTTCAAGCTATCTAAAATGTAATTTTTCTTTTCGTCTAAGATATTTAATGCAGAAATTATTTTCCCTTCATAATCTAATGTTTCATTTTTGATATATAGAATTAACAAACAAACTATAATACAAATTGAAATTAATCCAATCACGGCAAGCGGATAGGTAAGACTTTCTTCTGTGGGATGAATGGCTTGAACGTTTCTTAGGTAAATCTTTGTAAAAAGAAAAAAGGATATAGCTAATATGAAACTGATTAGCCCATGTTTTTTTTTTTCGAAATAAGATTATCCCTAATACAGAGCTAACAATGTAAAATAG
>CAZJVX010000042.1:0-10594 GCA_964549345.1 uncultured Flavobacteriales bacterium
GAAGTATTATTGATACCACTGAAAATCAAGATACACTTTGGACCAATCAAACTGCTGGAACATACTACACCACTAATAGTATTATTATGAGTCCTTCTACCACGACAAATTATTATGTTAGAGCTGAAGGAGGACTTTGTGCGCCAAGTAATTGCATTGGAGTAACCATTGATGTATACACTTTGTCAACTCACTTAGACAAATATGAGTCTTTATGTGGTGAAGCTACACCATCGTTTAACCTATTTGGTGGAGATCCGTCTGGTGGGGAGTACTCAGGTACTGGTGTTGCTAATAATGTTTTTTACCCTAATGTAGCTGGAACAGGAATACATACTATTACGTACACCCACACCATTGGTTCATGTATAGCTACCGATACGGAAACGATAACAATTTCATCGAGTCCTATAGTAATCCAATCTTCTATTGAACAAGAAACATGTTCTGAAGGTGGACTTATGATACACGCTCACCCTATGTTTGGTTCAGGATACTATGACTTTTTATGGTCAGATGGAAGTTTAGAAAATCCCCTAACTTATGCAGAAGCTGGAAATTATAACGTATTAATTTCTGATGCTAATGATTGCTATTCTCTTTTAGACGGCATCACTGTAGACAGCGCTTTGACCTGTATTGAAATGACAAATACTTTTACCCCTAATAACGATGGGGTTAACGATACTTGGAATTTAGATTTTTCGAATTATAGTGAAGTAAACCTAGTAATTTTCAATAAATGGGGAAGTGAAATTGCTTCATTTACAGACTTAGTTTTTAGTTGGGATGGTACATATAATGGAAATGATCTACCAGCAGGTACTTATTACTACATTATACAACTTACTGAAAGCACAGGAAGTTTGATTAATCAATCTGGACCAATAACTATAATTAGATAAAATGAAAAAGACATTAATACTTTTTGGAATTTGCTTGCTATTCGCGTCTAATAACAACGCACAACAAACAGCACTGAACAGTCAATATCTTTACAACGATTTTGCTATTAACCCTGCCGTAGCCGGATCTAAAAATTACTCCCCACTATCACTTAGTGTTAGAAGGCAGTGGCTCGGAATAGATGAAGCTCCTGTAACTCAAAATCTAATGCTCCACGGTTTTCTTGGTCAACATACTGGAGGAGGAATCCACTTGTACAACGATGCTTCTGGACCATCCAAAAGAACAGGCCTTAGTACTTCGTTTGCATACCATGTTAAAACAGGCAAATTATCCAAATTATCGTTTGGATTATCTGGATCTGTAACACAATTTTCAATTGACAGAGATAAGCTAATTACTCAAGTTCCTGGTGATATAGCCATAATGAATAGTATAAGTCATGTTATTGCTGATGCCAACTTTGGGATCCTTTGGAAAGGAGACAGGCATTTTATTGGTGTTTCTGGTTTTAATTTATTAGAAAACAAATCGAACATAAATGCTCTTACTACTCCTGTAAACAACTCTCTAGATCGTGTATTTTATGCGCATGCTGGATACAATTTTAAGGTTGGAGCTGTTGTTGATATCCAACCCTCTACTATTTTCAGATACATGTTAAACACTCCCTACCAGTTTGATGGGAATTTAAAAATAACCTTAAAAGATGTCTACTGGATTGGGACTTCATATCGTCATCAAGATGCTATAGCTGTTATGGGAGGAATTGAAATAGGTAATATCATGTTTGGATATACCTATGATATTGGCATCTCAGATATTAAAACCTACAATGATGGAACACATGAAATTTTTTTAGGCATGAAACTTAACCGCGGTGATAATGCAAAAACACCATGGAAAAAGAGAAATAGAATTTATTCAGGGTACAGCGCAGATAGTTAACGATCAACTGAATGAATAAGTTATTTACATCGTTTTTAATACTTTTTTGCTGCATCATTAGTTTTGGGCAATCGAAGCTAGCCGATATCATGTATTCAAATTTTGAATATGAGCTAGCTGCAGATCTATACAGCAAAGAAGATTCTCTAACAAACAAACAGGTAAAGCAGTTTGCGTATTGCTATTACATTAATAATCAATTTGAAAAAGCAATTCCGTTATTTGAATCCGCACTAGAAAAAGATACTAATAATTTACAATTAACATTTCATTATGCTGATGCACTTAAAAGTACAGGTAGGTATACTTCAGCTCAAAATGCATTATCTCCTTTATTAATTAGTGATTCTACTAATCCAAACTTACAATTACTAATACGGTCTATAGATTCGTTAAAAAAATGGGATACCATCAAATTTTTTAAAAAACTTGCAGAATTTAAACCTTTAAATACACCTGCAGCAGAGTTTTCACCCTCATTTTATGATGATGGTATATATTATATTATTGAAAAAGGAGATGAGGACATCTACAATGGAAGAAATATAAATTTAATTGAAAACAATGATTCGTTAAGCCCTAAAGAAAAGAAAGCATTTTTACAAACTTTAGAAAAATCTTTAGCTTACGGTACAGTGATTAGTCCAAGGACATATCTATACAAAATGCCCCTTGATGTTTCAAAGTTATTTCAAGATTATCGAAATATTATTCCAAAAGAATCATATGACACAGCAAGATTATATGTTACACACAAGGGTTTTAATATAACCAGTTATGACCAAAGCTTTAACAAAGATCAAGTGTTCTACACCAGGCACCCCGTTACAAATAATTGGAACCCTAACACTACCGTTAACCCTCTGTTATTTAAAGGTAAACACCATAAGAAAAAGCCCAAATTGATTAAACGCAGAAAGATTCCAGTACTATTCTTACCAAGTACATTTGGTTCAGGTGAAGTTAGTGTAAATGATGACGGAAAAACTATCTATTTTGTTAGCGATAAAAGAAAAGGATTTGGTGGAACTGATATATATATGTCGCATCAGAAAAAATCGGGTAGATGGGGACGAGCCATAAATCTTGGTCCTCTTGTAAATACTCCATTTGATGAAGAGTCACCAAGAATTTATGACGATAGCGTGTTATTTTTCTCTTCAAATGGGTGGCCCGGATACGGAAAGGCTGATATTTTTAAATGTAAAATAGTAAGGGATAGCATTTATAATGTAACTCACCTTCCATACCCGGTTAATTCTAGTGGTGATGATATTCATTTTGTTTTACATCCTTTTGATGAAAGTGTTGGGATTTTGAATTCGGACAGATCTAAAGGTACTGGAGATGAGGACATTTACTTTGCACATATGATACCTATCGAACCCTATGTAAAAGGGTATATAAAGTCACTTAAAGACAGTAGCATCTTAAAAAACAGCTTCGTCCGCCTCTTAAATGAAAATAATTTCGAACTAAACCAAACTACCACTGCCATTAATGGTAAATATAGATTCTCGCTTGAAAGAGGAAAATCATATGAAATATGTGCTACCAAGATAGGTATGTCCGGTTGCATTCAGGTAGATGCCGATTACCAATTATTTAGAAATGAAAAAAAAGATATTTACCTAGATACCGCAACTACGATTCAAGGATATGTAGTGGATGAAAATAATGATAAAGTAGGTGGAACTAAAATAGAGTTCTCAAACAACAAAGATGAACTTTTAACCACTGTATTTTCTAGAAGTGATGGCTTCTTTCAAATCGATACTAAAGATGTGAAAGACTTTTTCATTTTAGCACAAAAAGATAAAAAAGTGGGATCACTAAAACTTAAAATTTCACCCCAATACAAAACAGATTCTATTATCAAAATTAAAATCATAAACAATACAGCTATTATTAATGGTATAGTATATGACACTAATGGGCTTCCTTCAGAAAATGCAGTAGTGCGGCTTTTAGATTCCAATAATATAGAAGTAGAACGCATAACCACAAAAAAGGACGGTTATTATGAACTCTCCATGACTGCACTTAATAACTACAGACTTATAGCTACCAATTACGGCATGGCAAAAGACACTCTTCTCATTGTAGATGAACATTGGGGAAGTGTAAAGAAAAAAGATCTATACCTAAAAAATCATATTACTGTTCAAGGATACACTTATTTTAAAGATACTAGTAGAATAGTGAACGAAGTAGCTGTGGCCGTTGAAAGTGGTTTTGATTCAAAGTATTTAACCGTTTACTCAGACAAAAATGGTTTTTTTCAATTTCCTTTATACAATGACTCACTGCTATATATGGACGGAACAAAGAAAAAATTAAGAGGTACAACAACGGTAAACATAGACTCTAATTTTAATACCATTGAATTACACGATATTATTCTACACCGGATTTTTACAGATGCACATGGAGTCGTTGTTTACTCAAACGATAGTGTTGCAGAAAATATTACCGTAGAACTAATTGATCGAAATGGAAAAATTGAATCTGAAACAAAAACTGATAGTTTAGGACGATTCTACTTTGAGTTAAGAACTGACACTGATTACGAATTATACGCTAGCGAAGGAGATTTGGAAGCGATAGAAAATATCCACACTGGTATTTTCTGGAAGAAAAATAACGATATTGTACTTAAACTAAATATCAAGGGAACTCCTACTTTTGGTTTAGTAGTTGATGCAGAAAATAGAGAACCGCTCAGTTTTGTAAAAATCACATTAACAGATTCAACAACTAACCTCAAAAACATTACATACTCTAATGACCAGGGCCTATTTGAAATGTCTATTAAGAAAAACTCAACCAACTACATTAAATTAGAAAAAGACAATTACTTCCCTAAAACTATTATGATTAAAATTGGTGATGTAGTTCCAAAAATCATTGATCTTTCTAGAGATTATGACTTATCACTCACTAAGTCAGATTTTATGATCGAACCTATCTATTTTGAATTTGACAGTCATGAAATTACTCCGCATTCAAAAGAACAACTAAACAAATTAGCTAGGTGGTTACGTATTCATAAAACTCGAACGTGTAATGTTTATGGATTTACAGATTGCAGAGGAACTCAAGATTATAATTTAAGATTAAGTAAAAATAGAGCTCAAACAGTAAGAGTCTATTTATCCTATAAAGGCGTCAGTATGAAACGAACTTTTAACATTCCTATGGGGTCAACTAATTATGTTAATAATTGTTATCAAGATGAGGATTGCACCGAAGCAGAGCATAGGGAGAATCGTAGATGTGAATTTCAGATCAATGATATAAAAGAATAAATTCCTTTTTATTCTTATAAAAAATATATTTGCAAAAATTTTATTGGGATGAGTGTTAAAAAGACAAGAGTACGGTTTGCTCCTAGCCCGACAGGTCCGCTTCACATGGGAGGGGTAAGAACTGCTTTATACAATTATCTATTTGCCAAAAAACATCATGGTAAATTTATTCTTAGAATAGAGGATACCGATCAAACAAGATATGTTGAAGGAGCTGAAAATTATATTATAGAATCGTTGAAATGGAGTGGGCTAACTATTGATGAAGGCCCTGAAATTGGAGGTGAATTCGGCCCATACAGACAATCTGAGAGAAAACATTTATACAAACAATATGCAGATCTTCTAATAGAAAAAGGACATGCTTATTATGCCTTCGATTCAGCGGAAGATTTAGAGCATATGAGAGAAATGGCTAAAAAAGCAAAAATGCCCAATTGGCAATACAATTCTATCACTCGAAACTCCATGAAAAACTCACTTACCTTTTCGGAGAACGAAATAAAGGACAAAATCAAAAATGGAGACCCATATACCGTTCGAATTAAAATGCCAAGAAATCATGATGTCCGATTTTATGACGAAATCAGAGGTTGGGTTATTGTGAATACCAATAATATGGACGACAAAGTCATTTTCAAAGGTGATGGAATGCCAACTTATCATCTAGCTAATGTAGTAGATGACTATTTAATGCAAATTTCTCATGTAATCAGAGGAGAAGAATGGCTTCCTTCAGCTCCACTACATGTATTGTTATATCAATTTCTAGGATGGGAAGAGGTTATGCCTAAGTTTGCACATCTACCCCTTATTCTAAAACCTGATGGAAATGGTAAACTCAGCAAAAGAGACGGTGACCGACTGGGATTCCCTGTTTTCCCATTACGATGGGAAGATCCCTCATCTAAAGAAGTTTCGTCTGGATACAGGGAAAAAGGATACTATCCTGAATCATTTATAAACATGCTTGCATTCCTTGGTTGGAATCCAGGTACATCCAAAGAATTGTATCAAATGGAAGAATTGATTGACGATTTTTCACTTGAAAGAGTTGGAAAAAGTGGGGCGAAATTTGATCCGGAGAAAACCAAGTGGTATAACCAGCAACACTTAAGGTTAAAACCAAAAGAAACGCTCGTTAATGAAATTAAAAGGACCATTGATTATAATGTAAGCGATAGTTATCTAGGGGGCGTGATTGAATTAATGAAAGAAAGGGCAACATTTGCAAATGAATTACTTTCAGAAAAGTACTTCTTTGAATCCCCTGCTGACTATGATGAAAAAACATTTAGAAAAAAATGGAAGGAAAATTCCAGCTCTATCATGGACAGGCTGTTCGAAAGAATAAATCTTATTAAGGATTTTTCAACTGAAAATATTGAGCAAACATTTAAAGCATATATCACTGAAAATGAATTGGGGATGGGAGCTGTTTTACCTTGTATGAGACTTATTTTAACTGGTAAAGGTATGGGACCATCTGTTTTTGCCATTGCCTCTTTATTAGGGAAAGAAGAAGTTATGACCCGATACAAAAATAAAATTAAATTTTTTACCTCACTTTACGAAAATAAAAAACAGGTACAATGAATGTAGTTCAAGTACATGGTATTAGAACGTATTCCTATCACGGCTGTTTGGAGGAAGAAAAGGTTATTGGAGGAAACTACATAGTTGATGTCGATGTGTTTTGTGACTTTAGGTCCGCTGCTTTAGAAGACAGCCTTGTAAAAACAGTAGACTATGTTGATGTAAAAAATATAGTCGTACATGAAATGGGATTGCCATTTAAATTGATTGAGACCGTTGCCTATAACATCATTACCCAATTAAAAGCAAAATTTCCTACAGTAAAAAAGTGTATGGTAAAGATTAAAAAAATTAATCCTCCTATTGATGGGGATGTGAATTATGTTTCTGTGATCGTAGAAGAATAAATTGTTTATTTAATCGGAAATTGTAATTTTGTCCTTCTTTTATTTAAGGTCTCGTGGCCGAGTGGCTAGGCAGTGGTCTGCAAAACCATCTACATCGGTTCGAATCCGATCGAGACCTCTCTTTTATTGAATTATCATCTTTTTTACAGCTACCTCTTTGATAGCATTTATCATGTGTATGTGATAGTAACCACTAGAAAGATTACATTCTATATTTTTTTTGTCCCCACTTTTCCAAGTATCTGAATAAACCTCTTTTCCAGATAAATCATATATAATTATTTTGTCAGACTCAGTATTAGAAGATCTTTCAACAATAAAATTTCCATTATTCGGATTAGGGTAAAGAACAAAAATTGTCTCTTTATCATTATTTACCCCAACATTACTAACACTTTCGCATGGTGATATATTAGTACAGTTAAATTTAGTCACTTCAACAGCATAATCTCCATTTACAACTGCAGTATAACTTTGATTTGTCTCCCCAGAAATTGGAGAATTATTATTGTTACAATCTAACCATTGATAGGTGGCCCCTTGAACATCTGAGGTTAATGTAGGTGAATTATTATTCACGGAATTAGAAAATGGAATAGGTACTGTTAATTCACAATTGGTCATATTGTTACATAGCTGATAGCAGTTGTTTGAATCACTCGCCTCGTAGATTTGGACCCCACAAGGGATATTTTGGAAAATGTAATTTGAGGTAAAATTGGCAGAAATTATCAAGTTGGAGGATATACCGTCATAAATACTAACTGTGTAAGGTGACGTTCCCCCTTGTATTTGATATTCCACATTATTTAATGTGTCAATGATGTAATTCACCACCATAGCTGCGGGCTCGGAAAGAGAAATGGAATCTGTTACAGTAAATCCATTAGCATCTGTCACTAAACAAGAATAATTACCAGCGAATAAAGTTACATAAGAACCTGAAAAGCCATTTGACCACGAATAAGAATATGGAGGAGTCCCTCCAGAAGCAATAGCATTAACATCTGTAGTGTTCCCGCTGCAATAGATAGGATTCAAGGCGCTTAAAGAAACACTCATTAAATTATTAACTTGATAACAATTTGAAATCGCTACACATCCATTTTGAGTCACTTCAACAGCATAACTACCATTAGAAGTTGGAGAAAAATTTTGATTTGTTTCTCCTGCGATTGGATTATTGTTATTATTACAATCTAACCACTGATAAGTAGCATTGGACGCTAATGCAGTTAATGTGGAAGAAGAAATAACGTAGGAGACGGAAGTGTCCACAGAAATAATGCCTAAATCTAATGTGACCACACTATCACATCCAGATATATTTGTTAAAGTTTGGTTATAAATTCCCGATGAAGTGTAATTGATCCCATTCCAGACTAATGAATCACAAGCTGTCAATGCAGTTGTATTGCTATTAGCATATCCACAAGAGCCATCATCTATATTAGCCAACGGGTTATATTGACAGGAAGTGGAATCTGTACAGCCTTGAATCCAGGGATAAAATGTGGGGCTCCAATCAACTCCTGCTTGCCAAGGCAAGATCCCAAGTTCTAAAGCACCAATATCAGGAGCAGCTCCATTTTGTGGGTGATTAATAGCTGAAATTGGTACACCAGCATCAACAATTGAAGAGTTAGATAAGGGTAAGTAGGTATTAGTATCCATTAAATTATAGAAATTAACAGAGGGATTGTCATAACCATTCCAATTACTTGATGTTATTCCTGGAATGGGAATTTGATGAGCTCTGTGAGCACTCATTTTTTCACTGAAATTGTTATATATGAAAGAACTATCATTTGAGTTATCCTCATCAAGAATAATTAAACCATTCTTATTGCTAGAAAATGTAGTATTGTAACAGATGTAATGATGATTTCCTTTCACCATGATCCCATTAGTTCGAACAGCAATATTATGATGCATATTTCCATATTGTCCCGCTTGACCCGGATCGCCTCCTGGCGCATCAAATCGTAAGGCATATTTTGGAGTGTCGTGTATGTAGTTATGGTGTATAAGGGAGTTTTGTACAGTTGCTGAGGTGCCTTGGTATACGGAACCATCTGATTGTAGCGCACCAGTAGACCAAACGTCATTAAAGGCAAACTCAGGGGTTGTTCCTGGAGCTAAAAATGCTGAAGCAGCGGCATCGTGAACCGTGTTATGCAAAAATTTATTAGCATCACCACTAAAATAAACACCAACCATTAAAAATGGCAATTCTGAAACCGAGTAATCAATATATTGCATATAACAATTTTCTATCACGTTACTATCTCCATAAACTCTAAGTGCTTCTCCATCAGTATACTCAAATAGACATTTACTAATAACACTGTTATGTACTTCGTTAGCTGATCCAGGTTGACCAAACGTACTCACGTTTGGAGCCACATCATATTCTCTAAGCATCCTCTTAGAACAGTTTGGAAATGAAAAATGACATTCCTCTATTAGTAAATTATCTGAACTTTTAGCAAAAAAAGTAGTAGCGAAAAAATAGATATTTTTAATTTTAACATCCGTAGAGTTAGTTATTGTAAAGGCATAATCTTGTACTTTTCCTGAAATGCTTCTTCCATTAGGGTTTTGACCATTATCAGGGTATAAATACAATGTCATTGATGTGGTATCGTAAAACCATTCATTGGGTTGATCCAATAATTCTAGTTTACCTTCAACAAAAAAATGATGGTGTTTATCGCGATACGCATTATTAGGAATTGTATTATAACTAAAAAAATTGTCCTGGGGATTATGTGAAATAATCTCTCTGTTAAAAGTTTTAAATGAACCGACATTCATTATGCCAATGGCACCTGTTAAGTTAAGTCCTGTGGAACCCAAATCTTTTTTAGTAGAATCAACCAATTCAAAACCATTATATGACCCGTTTGGAAAACCGTTGGCCGAATCAACAATTCCTGATGCCCAAGAATCCCAGTTGTAAATTGACTTATCTAAAAAATTTCCATTTGGCCATCTTGCCATTACCATTTCTTTTTGATCCACGAATAATTGCCAAATGGGTTTATTCAATACTGTTTTATAAATATTTCCTGAATAAATAGTCCAATTAGATTGGACCGCTTCTGTCCCATCAAAAACAACCCATTCGTTCATGTAGGGCATAATTACAATATCATTTTTTCCATCTATTAAAACCTCTTCATTGTAATGGCCTTCACGAATAATGCAAGTATCACCGGAACTCATTACTGACAATGCTTTATTTACAGTGGCAAAGGGTGAGGTTAATGTACCTGTGTTTGTATCATCACCACCCATAGAAGTAGTAGCTACATATCTGTTCTGAGCGTTAGAAAAAGATGCCCAACTAAAAAAACTTATCAAAATTATTCTGAGTATCATACAATTAAAATATAAGAAAAATGAATTGATTTTTTAAACCAATATTAAGTGAGTGTATTTGAAGTACTTATAAAAATAATTATGTATTTTTTAAAAATGAAAAGA
>CAZJVX010000043.1:0-10571 GCA_964549345.1 uncultured Flavobacteriales bacterium
CCAACGCCACCACAATTTAGATATCAATGGCAAAAACAATATTTATCGCCTAGTTCATGCAGAGGGAGATGAAATGCCAGGATGCATAATTGATCGATATGACAATGTAATTGTAATGCAGTTTCACTCTGTGGGCATGTGGAAACTAAAGGAGATTTTTAGTAAAACTATAGCGAAACAATTACCAGAAATTGATGTTATTTATGATAAAAGTGAAAACACATTACCCGATATTCTAAAAGAAGAATTTCAAATTCAAAATAGCTACCTGCTTAAAAAAATAGATACCTCTGATGTAATTGCCTCAGAATATGGAAATCAGTTTAAAATCAATTGGGTAACAGGTCAAAAAACAGGTTTTTTTATAGATCAAAGAGAGAATAGAAAATTACTAGGCATATACGGCCAAGACAAAGTGATATTAAATACATTTTGTTATTCCGGAGGGTTTTCTATTTATGCGCTAAATAAAGGTGCAAAAAAAGTTTATTCTTTAGACAGCTCCAAAAAAGCAATGAAACTTGTCGAAGAAAATATAAAATTACTTCCTCAAGATTTGCAACAAAAACACCACTCCATAACAGACGATGCTATGGACTACATTAAACAACTACCAGAAACATTTGATGTTATCATTTTAGATCCACCTGCTTTCGCAAAACATATTAAGTCTAAAAACAAAGCAGTACAAGGCTATAAAAGGTTAAATACAAGAGCTATAGAAAAAATAAAACCTGGAGGTTATATCTTTACATTTTCCTGTTCGCAAGTCATAAGTAATGAATTATTTAAGCACATCATATTATCATCTAGTATTGTTGCAAATAGAAAAGTAACTATCCTTCATCAATTACATCAACCTATGGACCATCCTGTAAATATTTTTCATCCAGAAAGTGAATATTTAAAGGGATTAGTAATTAAAGTAGACTAATATGAAAGTTGTTTTTTTTGGCACTCCCGATTTTGCTGTTGCATCTCTAAAAGCAATTAATGAGTGTAGGGATCATTCTATTGTGGGTGTTGTCACATCTGTTGACAAACCGGCTGGAAGAGGGAAAAAATTAAGATCATCTGCTGTAAAAAATTATGCTGCTGAGCATAAACTTCATCTTTTACAGCCTGAAAATTTAAAATCAAACGAATTTATAAGTCAACTTCAGGATTTATCTGCAGATATTTTTGTAGTTGTTGCATTTAGAATGATGCCAAAATCAGTTTGGGCTATTCCTAAATACGGGACTTTTAACTTACATGCCTCATTATTACCGCAATATAGAGGTGCAGCGCCTATCAATTGGGCTATCATAAATGATGAAAAAGAAACTGGAGTAACTACCTTTTTAATTGATGAGAAAATAGATACTGGGAACATATTATTAAATGAGAAAATTAATATTGAAAAGGAAGATAACGCAGGAAGTTTACACGATAAATTAATGTCCATAGGAAAAGAATTAGTTGTTGAAACCCTCAACTGTACTGAAGCTGGTGCCATTACACCAATTAAACAACATGTTAAGGATTTGGAACTAAAGACTGCACCAAAACTGAATAAGGAGAATACTAGAATAAATTGGGGAAAAAGAGCAAAAGATATAAATAGCCTCATCAAAGGACTCTCTCCCTACCCTTCTGCTTGGTGTCAAATAAAACTAAATGATAGCATATTCAATTTTAAAATTTTTAGAGCGGAAATCGGTGAGGATCTTGCTCTTGGTAATGGTGAAGTCTTAATGGGGAAAAATGAACTGACCGTGGGAACAGCTTCAGGAACATTAAAATTACTAGACGTTCAATTAGAAGGAAAAAGAAAAACAGCAATAGCAGACTTTGTAAATGGGCATAAACAATTCAACGAAATTATACTCATATGAGACTTTACATTTTATTCACTCTATTTTTAACAACGTTCAATAAAACCGTTTTTACTCAGGAATTTGTTTCTTCAATTCAACATATAAAACCCGATGATGTAGAATTTGAGAACATTAGTGTAAAACAGATCTCAACACATAAAGATGCGACTACATTTGCAATTTGGATTAAAAAAAAGGTAAAGCTACACAAGCACGTGTATCACACAGAAAATGTTATCATTGAAGAAGGGTCAGGTGAATTTCAACTTGGCGATAGTACATATAAAGTTAAAAAAGGTGATGTCATAGTTATTCCACAAGATACGTGGCACGGTGTAATTGTAAATTCTAAAGAAACTATGAAAGTCATTTCTGTACAGTCGCCTCAGTTTTTGGGTGAAGACAGAGTGTTTAAAAATGAATAACTGAAAGTATATTAAGATTAGTGTAAAATATACATTATATTAGAAATATGGTAAAAGATAATTTTAATTATTCCGTTTCAGTGGATTGCGTCATTTTTGGATACGATGATATAAATTTAAAAGTACTACTTATCAAGCGTGGAGTAAATCCATATAAAGAATTTTGGGCCTTACCAGGAGATCTAGTCCACCCCAAAGAAAGTATAGAAGATGCCGTAGATCGTGTCCTTGAAGATTTAACCGGTCTTGGAAATGTATATACACAGCAAGTAAAAACATTTGGAGACATTGGAAGACACCCATTAGGAAGGGTTTTCACTATATCTCATTACAGTTTGATAAAAATTAATCAATATGAGCTTTCACCTCTAAATAAAAACAACAGTCCCTCTTCTTTTGCATCAGAGGCAAAGTGGCATGATATTAATAGAATCGGAGAATTGGCTTTTGACCACAATAAAATCTTTGCTTCCTGTAAAGCTCATCTTGTTCAGAGTGTTCAAAGCAAGCCTATTGGATTTGAATTGCTTCCAGAAAAATTTACTTTATCTCAATTACAAAACTTATATGAAATAATACTTGAGAAAAAGTTTGATAAGCGAAACTTTAGAAAAAAAATAAATTCAATGAAGTTGCTGGTTGACACTGGAAAAATACAAAAAAGTGTTTCCCACAGACCAGCCAAATTATTTCAATTTAACAAAGTCAAATATTTGAAACTGAAGAAATCGGGTTTTAGTTTCGAAATTTAATAAAGCTCTTCAGCTGCAAAAACAGACATGCCTCCATGATTATGTGCGACATCTGGCACTTCTTTCTTAACCCAATTAATTGAGTAATTCATTGATTGTGCAATAGAGTCACTTTTAGTTATAAAATATCTTCCTCTGCTTAACCGATGAAAACCTTGAATATTTGCTTCTGGAGTTTTTCTTAATGATGGATCATTTACATTATTATCCAATAAACCTAGATGAATTTCAAGTTGTTTATTAAAGGAGTTTGATAAATCGAAATCATTTTCTGGGATGTTTTTAAGACCATATGGAAACAAAACGGAAGTATCAGGCATAGTATACCAACCTGAGTTTGCAGAAATGGCTTTTCTGACTCTTGAATATGGCTTAAATAGAATATATCGATGAACAAATTGAGCGCCAGCAGAATGACCAAATAAGTCATAAAAGTTATGATTATAATTAAAAGATGTTTTAATATAATCAAAGACTGGTTCTACAATTGAAAATGACCACTTGTCTTCCGTATTTAATACGCCATTTTGGTTAAATATATTTCCTTGTTGGTATGCAGTACTATTAGGGTAAAAAGCAATGGGAAACTCAAAAGAAAAAATCATTATCCCTTTTGTATCAGCTAAATTAATCCAAGTATCACGATATGTGTTTGCATTCCTATTCATTCCAGGAAAAACAAATAAAATTGGAGCATTTTGTCGATCAATAAAATCTGGAATGTAATAATGGATATTTATAGGCATATCGACTAAGGGCTCATAATTGTTAAATTGAAATTGACCTAGGTTATTTTCTAAAACTAACGTGTTATTACTAGGTGTAGTAGGTTTTCTGCACCCAAAAAAAATGGAGGAAATAACTAACAGAAAAATTAATTTTTTCATGGCTTTAAATTAATCTTTATATTTGGTTTGGTATCAAATTTATGTTAAGTTTTTTAGGAAGAATTCATTATATATTGTTAAGTATTTTGTTTATCACACTTTTTAGTTGTGCTAAAACAAAGGACGTAGAACCTATTGCTCACAATGTTAACCCGGTTGACACTACAAATAATGACCTTGATACCGTTTACCTTACTGAAAATATATCCGGATTTATTTTAAATGAAGTCCTGTATGACCCACCATCTGGAATAGTTGGAGACGCAAACAATGATGGTGTGAGAGATCCTAATGAAGATGAGTTTGTTGAATTTGTGAATATATCGGATTCCTGCATAAACCTTAGCGGTTGTAAAATTTTTGATACAGAAAATCTAAATAATGGTAATGCTAATCACCAATTTCCAGAAAATAGCTTTTTATCATCTGGAAAATCACTTATTGTATTTGGTGGAGGAACACCTAACGGTGTTTTTGGAAATGCATTAGTTTTTGTTTCTAGTAATGCGGTTATGAATCTTAATAATTCGGGAGATGTAATGACATTAACAGATAGTCTAGATAATATTATTTTGACATTTGATGTTGAACCATTATCAAACAACCCAAATGAATCCTATACTCGTTTTCCAGATTTGACTGGAGATTTTGAACAACATGCTACTGCATTTACAGGTGTTTTATTTTCACCAGGTACAAGAATTGATGGCTCAACCTTTTAGAATTATCCAATTTATTTTTATTACACTGCTAATTTCTATGTGTAATTCAAATTCTAATGTTGAAAATCATAATAGTCCTAAAGTTGAGCACAAGAAAATCCTTATGATTGGTAATAGCTTTACCTTTTATTGGAACCTTCCACAAGTACTAGAAAAAATGTTTGAGGCATCAGGGATAAATATTAAAGTTTTTCAGAAAACAATTGGAGGAAGTAAACTACATGAACATTGGACATATCACATGCAGGAAAGTTATGCCATTAAAGATTATGATTATGTAACTTTTAACGATCATAGCACATATCCTTTATTACAACTTGACTCATGTGCTAAATACATAAAATTATTTTCTGAAACAGCAAAAAATAAGAACGTAAAACCCTATGTTTACGGCACATGGGAGTATCCATACTTAAAAAATATTTCATCTCAAAGACATGCTAATACCATGCAAATTTTAGATTCAATTTCTGATGTTAATGATGTTACATATATACCTGTAGGTGAAGCATTTAAGTATATTGAAGATTCAAATTCTGGTTTTGATCTTTACATGGATGACAATAAACATCCATCTCCAAATGGAACATATTTAATTGCCTGCGTTTTTTACAGTATGATTACTGGAAATTCGCCAATTGGATTACCAAGGAGATTTGAAGGTAAAAATGTGGACGGTAAAAAGATTTACTATATCATTACTGAACCTATTGCTGCACAAACTGCACAGGAAGTTGCAGAATTTGTAACAAAAGATTTAAGATAAATTAAAACTGAATTTGTAAGAGAAATTCTACAAAGAGCTGATTTAGATCCACATTTTCATAAAAATTTAGATATCTACTAAATAACTGAGCTTTCACAGCTCTTCCTGAAAAATATTTAGAAACACCTATTGCTAGCTCATCGTAATTTTTCAATACTGAGTTAGAATTAAATCCAAACTCTTTAAAAGATTGACCATATCTGAGGTCTAATGATATGTCTTTATTAAACACATATCCTAATTGAATATTATAAGCATTTCCAAGCATCATATATTCGCTAATTTGAGTAGTATCTAATAACACGGTTGCATTGTTATTCAAAGCGAGACCTTGTAAATTGTACGCTGCAGTATTTACATACTCAATTAAGAAATTTAAACCTTTGTATTTTAAACAAAAATCGAGGTTATTTTTCAAATAGTTAGGGAATCGTGCTAGACCAATTGAATCCGTATCATAAAATGAAAATGTTCCTTCATTTAACAAATCCTCATTATAATGACCCTCACCTACTTTATGACTAGCCCCCACATTTAACGATGATGAAGCACCAACTAATATTTTAGGTTTTTCTTCTCTTAAAAGATCATGTCCTAGGTAAGTATTTCCTTTTTTAAAGTATCCGAAAGGATATATATTTAATCTTCCTCCGTACTTGAAACCACCTACATCAGAATCCAATGAATTTTCACCAAAAGAATTCATACCATCACCACTTGTAATAGCTAATTTGGGTTCAACACCAATCTTTCCTATCTTAAAATTTGTTTCTACAAATAGACCAAATTCTCTACCAGTGGTTGAGAAGTTTTGAGACAAGTAATTACGCGATGAAAATTGAAGATTATTTTCCATATACTGCATAGAAAGATTATTCATTGGGGTCATCTTTTGACCAAAATAAAAATGAAGATTTCTACTCGGGTGATAAGCCACCCAAGCATCTAGCAAAGCTGATGATTCGCTAAAATTGGTTTGAATAAGAAATGAAAATAAACCTTCATTTAAGCTTCCTGACATATTAAAATAAGATCTTTTTATGCCAATTGAATTTTGTGATTGTATGTCTTCTATATCAAATCTATTATGTGTATAGCTGCTCTGAATCATTCCTCCTATATGAAAAAGGTGCGCACTATCGTCAAAATTAAATGACATCCCATTACCTAGTTGAAAATCCAATTTATTTTGGTGCTCAAAAACAGCTTCGTTTATGTCAAGAGCTTCTTGCGACTTAAACGATGTGAAAACCATTAAAAAAAGAGCAAAAGGAAGTGTTGTTAGTTTCATAATTCTTTGTTTAATACGTATCGATGTATTTTAGAAATATCTTCAGGCTCAATTACATTAAATCTTAAAAAGCCTGATAACATTTCTGGTTCTAAGGTTTCTACTGCTAGATTTGATCTTGATTGATTCATAGGCACAACAAAAGTTCCCTTTTCAAAAAGGAGTTTCTTTGTTTCTAATTTTGTCGTTACAATATTTTCATAAAATCCTTGGAACAACGCTGGTGATTTACGCTGAGATGTAATAATATATGATTCCACTTCTAATAATTCATCGTAATGTAAGGTGTCTATTTTTAATCCTAGTATGGATAATTTCTCTACTACTTGAGTAAGAGTTTTTTCAACTAAATAATAATTTGGCCGAGCTCTTGTTTTAGTTGCTTCACATGATAAACCATTATGAAGTACAATATCTATTGGAACAATAGTTTTGTTGTACACGTCTATCATATTTAACTTGTAGGGACTTTTTTTCTTCTTATAACTAATCACTATTTTTTCAGGAAAATCATGACATGAAATTAACTTTTCATTTATAAAAGACTTTTCCTTAATTGTTGTTTTTAAAAAAGAACATGCAAGTGAATACGTAGTGAAAATTCTTCTTTTAAATGATGTCCTGTTCAGACCTACTCCTCTTACCTCCATTAACATGGAAATACAATTCCCCAAGGCAAAAGAAGTGGCACTGGACCTTGCACTAACAGAGCCTAAATTGAAATATACTTTGTTATTCTTGTGTTTAGAAGAAAGGTAATTATGATACTTTAGCCCATAAGTGTCTAGTTGCTGTTTCGCTCTTGGTAAAAAAACATTCTCTATAGTCTCTTTAATGGATGGACAAACATTAAGATTGCCTGTATACAAGAACATACAATCAAACATTGATGTTGTGCCATACTCACCAAACTTTACAAAATCTACCCTATAGGGTTTATACTCATGAAAATCAACCATTACAAGAGGATTAAATTCATTAATGGCTTTTTTCAAAATTCGCATCTCGGGGTTGGTTAATTTTGTCTGGTCTCTATTTAAATCTTGACCATTTGCAGCATATCTATCTTGTATTTCGTATCCATCTATATTTGCCATTGGTATTATCGAAAGATTTACATCTTCCAATACCGATTTTAGTGAATCCTCATTTAATATATTATACATGAAAAACATAAGACCTTCTGTACTTGCAGGTTCGTTTCCGTGTAGACCTCCCATGTAACAAACTCTAGGTTTTTCATTATCTGTATTTCCAATAAAAACCATGGGGATTTTTTTACCTTTTTGAGACTCTCCTATAAATTTATAGCTGAAAACATATGGATAATTTTTCTGGAGAGTATCAAGAAATGAAATTAATTCTTCATACTTAGTGAAGCCTTTTTTCTTATTAAATGCTGGTGTTGGGATATCTATATCAAAATCTGGGAAAAACTTTTGGGTGATTTTCTTTGAATCTTGAGGGTAGAAACCATTGACACAAAAAAGAAGAGTAAATATGACAACCTTAAACCTCACTAAAAAGCCAATTGAACCATTATATAAAATACATCTTCACTCGCATCAAATTCGTCTCTGTCAAAGTTGGGATGACGTAATCTAGCATCATCTATTAGACGATATGATGCTTGAAGCTTAAAAGTGTAGTTTTTTGTAAAGTATTTGCTTACGCCAATTTCATAATACTTATTCCTATTGTAGAACAAAGAATTATTTAAAAATGATAGCTCGTCAGGTCTTAATGATGTAAATCTTCCATCAATAGAAAATAAGGATTTAAAGATGTAACCAGCTTGTAGATTTAACCCTGTTCCTAACATCATTTGGGTCCTTACATAATCAGCGGGTGAATAAGTCCTAAAATTTGTAGTTAAATTATTTGGGTTATTATATCTATCATTTCGATGTGTTATACCATCAGGAATAAAGGCCTTTGTTTGCACGAATTCTCCTATCAAAGAAAACCCCCTGTACTTAAATAAAATATCAGCGCCAAATTTGAAAAAATCAGGTAATTGGTAAGATGAGTCGGTGCCATTTAAGGTGTAATAAATAAAATCACCATTTCTTCTACCTCTTCTACTTGTGATACCATCGTTATAACTAGCTGAAAATCCTATTAATAATTTAGGATTAAGTTCTCTTACTAAATCTCCTTGTCTAAACTGTCCAAAATTTCGAAAAAGTCCAAATGGTAAAAAATTTATTCTGGCACCATATTTTAGACCACCAAAATCTTTTGAATTAAATTTATAACCATATCCATCACCTGTTGTAATATTTACAGAAGGTTTAATTACCCATTTAGATCCTTTTATATTATTTCGACCATCTAAGAATAATCCAATTTCTCTAATATTTGAAAATGCACCAGTCAATCTGCTTCGTTCGGGAAGTTGCAAAGTGTTCGAGGCCATTAATACTTCAATATTATCCGTAGGAGAAGATTTTTGTCCAAAGCTTACTCTATAATGTTTATTGATATTATAGCCCACCCAAGCATCCCATAATACGTTTGATAGTTCATCATTCTCCACTTCAGATTCAGCCAGATTTAACTGTAATCGATAACTAAAACCTGGATTTGACTGCTTTCCGGAAATTCTTAATCTAACTCTTCTAGCTCGGAATCTATTGTAAACAGATTTGTCGAAAAAACCAGCGGAATCGTAACTTACACGTCTAGATTCAAATAAAGTTTGAGCATAGCCTCTTAAAACAACCTTGTAGTTATCGTCATCACTCGCCAATGTAATTCCATTTCCAGGGATATAATCACCGAGAAGTAAATTTTGACTTATTGAAATAAAAGGTGAACTGCATAATGCATAAAAAATAAAAACTATTTTGATGTTACAGTTGTTCACTTATTTGTGTAGTATATCAAAAACAACAAGGACAATTAATTAACTATAATAACTTTTGAATAATACCACTTGTTATTTATCAAACAAGCGAATTGGTAAATATTATTTTTGAAATCTTTTACATCAATATTATATGATTTTATACCTATTTTTTCAGTAAATACTAGCTTACCATACATATCATATATATCGACTTTGTCTATGTTTTGATTTGAAATCAAATTAATTACGGAATTAGCCGGGTTAGGATAAATATGAAAACCATTTTTATTTTCAGAAATAAATGATGGAAGTTGAGAACATACTGAACAACTGCCCCAACATACTTCTAACAAAATACTATCCATTGTTGGTACAATTAAAACTCTATTTGTGTAAGTGGGATCGCCATTTGTGCAAGGAGCTGATGGATCATTTGTTTCTTGTATAGTCCAAGCATCTGCGGAAAACTTGTATTCTATGGTGTCACCTTGATTCAAATCCAAGGTTACTTCCCATATTTCATTACCATCTGCATCTGACATAGGATTACAATCTCCACACCAACCGTTAAACGTGCCATTCAGCTCTGGAGTGTTGAAGTTATCTACTACCTGAGACATATCTACTTGGAATGTTATGGATGATGTATTTGCTGGAGGTGGCGGAGGCGGTGGTGTTGTTATGCACAACGGATAAGGGCAATTGGAATTTTGAGTAATTGTTGATCCATCAGTACAATTCACTCCACCCATCAGCCACATTCCACCTGAAAAATTTACTGTACCATTTGAATCTTTGTAAGCCCAAGAATCTTGGTATTCCCAAGGCTCACCTGTACCATCTACATTCGGATCTCCAAAAGTTTCTATTATAGAACCATTTTCAAATAGTTCTATAGCGTCATCTCCATTTTGAGAAATAGAATTTGTGGCTTGTAGAACTAAATCAAATGAAGAGAAACAGGAATCGAAATAAGTTGACATAGCTACAGTATCTCTGGCTAGTAAAATATTTACTC
>CAZJVX010000044.1:0-10431 GCA_964549345.1 uncultured Flavobacteriales bacterium
TTGATTTTTCATTTTCTATTATTGTATTTACTTTCATTTTAGCAATCACTATACCTTTTGATATAAGAGATTTGAATTATGATAGTGAAAATTTAAAAACCTTACCACAAATCTTTGGCTCCACAGTGTGTTTATTAATCGCACTGTCTATATTATTAGCTCTTGTATTCTATTCCTATTTTAATTTAGAAAAAGTTGGATTATGTTATTTATTCACTCTCACAGCTCTTGTCATATTACCAAGTTATAAAGCAAGAAATGAGTATTATTATTTATTTTTAATAGATGGATTTTTGGTTCTTTTTCCAATCTTTGTCATGTGAAAAGCAGTAAGCCAAAAATTTTAATCATCTACACTGGTGGAACGATTGGGATGGTTGAAGATCATCAAAGTAAAACACTAAAGCCCTTTGATTTTAATGAGGTCAACAAAGAATTACCAGAGCTTAAAAAAATAAAATGCCAAATTGACGCAGTTTCTTTTAGAAAACCGATAGATTCATCTAGTGTTTCTCCGCAAATCTGGGAAAAAATTGGGGACTGTATCTTTAAAAATTATGAAAACTATGACGGTTTCGTAGTGTTGCATGGTACAGATACGATGTCTTACTCAGCTAGTGCATTAAGTTTTATGTTTCAAAATTTAGATAAGCCTATCATTTTTACAGGCTCTCAATTGCCAATTGGCATGGTGAGAACAGACGGAAAAGAAAACCTAATTACTGCTATAGAAATAGCCTCAACAAAACGAGATAATGTTTCCCTTGTACAAGAAGTAGCTATTTATTTTGAATACCAACTTTACAGAGCAAATAGAACAACTAAGATCAGTTCAGAACATTTTGAAGCTTTCAAATCCTATAATTTTCCTTCTTTGGCTGAAGCAGGCATTGATATTAATTACAACTTTAATTCTCTGTATCGACCGAAAAAGAAGAGATTGTCTTATTTCAAAGGCTTTGACTCTAGAATTCTAATAATTGTATTTTTTCCCGGCATTTCTGAAAAAAACATAAAGAATCAACTAGAAAATACATCTGCTAAAGTGATCATATTAATGACATACGGTTCTGGTAATATTCCATTAAGCAATCAAATTATAAAACTTATTAAAAGGCATACTTCTAAAGGTGTGGTTTTTTTAAATGTAAGTCAGTGTAAAGTGGGTAGGGTTGAGCAAAAAAAATATGAGACAGGAAAGCAATTGTATTCTTCAGGCGTAATTGGTGTTGGTGACATGACACTTGAAGCGGTTATTACTAAATCAATGCTCTATTTACATAGATGCAAAAACCAAGTGGAATTATTTAAAAAAGAATTTCTAACAGAAAAAGCAGGAGAATTTTCTATTTAAAATTTAATTTTGTTCTAAACCTATATTTTTTTGTAATTTGGCCTCCGCAAAAATTATTACATATTAATTGACAACAAAACAATCATGAAAAAAAGACTTTTATTCACCGCAATTATCGGAATGTTTTTATTTGTAAATCCACTAATGGCACAAGAAGATTCTAGTGCTACAGAAAATGTAGAAATGATAGTTGAAGGGGGTGCAGATGGTACTGATTCAGTTCAAGTTGAAGAAGCTGTTGAAGAGGTAGTTTCAGAAGTAGAAGAGGCTAGTGCACCGGTTGAAGAAGCTGAAGAAGATGGCTTTTTCGATAATGTTGAAAAAGTAACACAAGAAATTAAAAAGAAATTTATTGATGGTGGCCCATTATTTATGTCTTTTGTACTTATTGCATTAATACTTGGCTTAGCTCTTTCTATTGAGAGAATTATATATCTAAACCTTGCTACAACAAATACAGAGAAATTGCTTCAGGATATTGAATCAGCTATGTCTAATGGAGGTGTGGAATCTGCAAAGGAAGTGTGTAGAAATACAAGAGGTCCAGTGGCAAGTATATTTCTTCAAGGGTTAGAAAGAAGCTCAGAAGGGATTGAAATGGTTGAAAAATCAGTTATTGCTTATGGTGGTGTTCAAATGGGTCTATTAGAACGAGGTCTTTCATGGATAGGTTTATTTATTGCCTTGGCTCCAATGCTTGGTTTCATGGGAACAGTAATTGGTATGATTGACGCATTTGATATCATTGAGGCTAAAGGGGAAGCCAAGCCCGATGAATTAGCTGGAGGTATTAAAGTTGCGCTTATTACTACGGTTTCTGGTCTTATCGTTGCTATAATTCTTCAAATATTTTACAATTACATTGTATCTAAAATAGACACCTTAGTAAACCAGATGGAAGATGCTTCTATTTCTTTGATTGACGTTCTTGTAAAGCATGATTTAAAGAAATAATTGTAAATCATTAATCCAAACAAAATGGAAAACGATAAACAAAATCTGATTACTAGAGTTATCACATATTTAGTGATATTCCTGGGTGTTTTATTTACATTGATTGTGATGTCTGATGACAATCCCAAAGAAATGAATCCAGAGCAAATTAAAGTTGCGGCATTTAACAATGATCAATTTGAATTTGAAAAAGACGAAAAGGGAAGATTTATTAAAGATAAGTTTGGTAATTATACATACAAAGATTTAGATAATGATTCAACTTACAGCAAGTCTGAAGGTGAAATACTAAGAAATTATCAAACTTCTTTAGAGCAAACTCTTGATAATCATGTATTTACCCTAACGTTCTTTTCTATTGTTACGGTAACGGCTACCTTTTTATTGCTGATTTTAGGATTTGGTTATTTGGCTTATATCAATTGGGTTAAAGCCAAAAAAATTCTGACTGGAGTAGGTATATTTACATTGTTTATGCTCATAGTTTATTTTATTTCTGTTGATGATAGAGGAACAGATTGGACTTTAGCTAATACAGCCATTAATTCAACAGTTCTTCTCATTTTCATCGCCTTAATCAGTTGGATCGGTGGATCTGTAATTAAACTTAGAAAGTAATGGCTAAAAGAGAAGTTGAGGAAATAAATGCAGGATCTATGGCAGATATTGCCTTTCTGTTATTGATCTTCTTTCTTATTACGACTACAATGAATCTACCACAGGTTCAGGAGGAAAGACTACCACAAAAATCGGATGTAGAATTTCTTTTAAATGAAAAAAACGTTCTTCAAATTATGGCCAATAAAAATGATAAAATTGGAATTGAAGGAGAGTTTGCAGAGTTAGAAGATATACAACACGCTGTAGTCAAATTTTATCAGCATGATGACGGTGCTCGAAACTTGCCAAGTTATATTGAAGTGGATAAAAAAATATGTGAGGATACCATTTCTTCCCTTGAAGCGGCCCTTTCTGTTTATCCAGATGCACCACTTTTTAAAATTGAGTTAGATGCGTGGACAAGAAGATTAGATGCTGTAAATGAATTTGGAGGTACTGGTTTTAAAACGCTACCCAATAATGCAACAGTTTCCATTCAGATGGATAACTCTACAAAATACGAAACCTATATGAAGGTATTAGACCAAATCATGTTAGGATTAAACCACTTAAGGGATAGTTTATGTATCGATAAATTCAATGTGTCTTTTAGTAAGTTGAATGATAAGGTAGAGTCTGATAAACAAAAAATTTCAGCCATTAGACAAGTCTATCCTAAAAAGATAATGAAAGAGAAAAACAGATCAGTACAATAATTTAATTTTAAAGAATGTCAAAGTTTTCTAAGGGAAAGAAAAAGAAAGAACCAGGAATATCTACTGCTGCTCTGCCAGATATTGTATTTATGCTTTTGTTCTTTTTCATGGTAACTACTGTTTTTAAAGAGAAAGAAACGAATAAGTTAGAAATAGATAAGGTGGCTATAAAGGAGACTATTGATTTAGAAAAAAATATTAAAGCTGCATATTTCTGGATTGGTAGAGTACCAGGAAGAGTGGACGACTTTAGGGTACAGCTAGATGATGATCTTATCAATGATTATGAAGAGATAAGGGACTATTTAGTTAAACTTCGAAAAAACCCAGAATATTCTCAAGTTTGGGACTCTAGATTTTTTAACGTTTTTAAGGTAGATAAAAAAACGGAAATGCGTATTGTGAAAAAAGTTCAAGATGAACTTAAAGAGGCAGAGGCATTTAAGGTCGTTTACTCTGTCAATAAAGAGAAGTAAATACCATTCTTTAAATCAAAGTCCAACCGTTTTTTTTGATGCTTAGCATCAAACAAATTAACCCAACTGGAATTAATCCATAGTTTAAAACCAACTCTAGACTATTTTCTTCTATTACGTTATTTTTTATTAAAAATAGGCTTAAGAGTGAAAATGTGTTGAATGCAAAATGGAGTAACATATTTAGATAGATATTCATTTTTTTTTCGTAAACAAGTCCCAATATTAAACTTGCAAATAAAATGGCGAGGAGATGATCAATCTGAAAATGAAGAAAACTAAAAATAATTGATGTTATGATTATTCCCCACCATTGCTTTTTAGTTATTCGGATAAATAATGGCTGTAAAACTCCTCTAAAAAAAAGCTCTTCAGCAACTGCGGGAAGCATGGCCATTAAGCCTACATTTATTAGTAAATTAATTCCACTTTTTGTTACAAAATAATCCTGGATTTTAGTATTAAAAAGTTGTTCCTTTTCTAAGTAAATATTGATAGAATCAGGTAAAAAATCATATCCAAGGTGTAAGCTGAATTGCACTAATAGTTGAGAAATACCTAATAATATTAAAAAAGGAATCATTAGATAAAATATCTCTTTTCGCTCTATTTTTTTTACATGTAATTGTATGGTTTTAAATCGCCAAAAGATAAAAAGACTTGGAACCAAGAATGTACCTATCTGGGAGCATAAGGTTAAAAACTTTAAAGAATTCACCGTGCTGTTGAAAACATTAGGAATCGTGTTAACGTGTTCATCCATGAGATAAGGATCACTATGATAAGCCGTTATATTAGAGATGATATACCCCCCATTTTCTTTAAATAAGTTTATAACTAACATGGGAAGAATTTGAAATAGGGTCATGGAAAGAAGTGTGATCAAAATCACAAAAAGCAAATACTTGAAATAAGTTCCTGAAGTGATGTCCAAACTATTTTTCATGAACGAAATATAGGAATTAGATGGATATATCTACCTTTGCAAATGTAATCATGGTTAAAATTGGTGATATAAATCTTGGAGACTTCCCCCTTTTACTAGCTCCGATGGAAGATGTAAGTGATCCTCCATTTAGAGCATTGTGTAAAAAATACGGAGCTGATGTGATGTATACAGAGTTTATCTCTTCAGAAGGTCTTATTCGTGATGCAGCTAAAAGTGTACAGAAACTGGATATTTTTGAGTACGAACGTCCTGTTGGTATTCAAATTTTTGGTTCTGAGTTTGATTCCATGATGAGAGCAACAGAATTATGCGAAAGGGTTAACCCAGATATAATTGATATAAATTTTGGTTGCCCTGTGAAAAAAGTAGCATGTAAAGGTGCCGGTGCGGGTATTTTACAAGATATCCCAAAGATGGTTTCATTAACAAAAGCTATTGTAAATTCCACAACACTTCCGGTTACCGTTAAAACCCGCCTTGGGTGGGATGAAAATTCAAAATATATTGTAGAAGCGGCAGAGCGACTTCAAGATGTAGGTATTCAAGCGATATCTATTCATGGAAGAACTAGATCTCAGATGTATAAAGGCGAAGCAGATTGGACACTAATACGAGAAGTGAAAAATAACCCTAGAATGCATATTCCCGTTTTTGGAAATGGAGATATTGATTCGCCTCAAAAAGCGGTCAAATATCGAAATGAATACGGTGTAGATGGGATAATGATAGGTAGGGCGAGTATAGGAAATCCATGGTTTTTCAATCAAGTGAAACATTACATGAAATATGGTGTTGATCTACAGAAGCCAACCCTTGCTGAAAGAGTTAAGGTGGTGCAAGAACATTTGGATTTTAGCATAAGATGGAAAGGGGAAAGAGTAGGTATAGTTGAAATGAGGAGGCACTATGCTAATTATTTCAAGGGAATACCCAATTTTAAGCCTGTTAGAAATAAACTCGTGACCATAAATGACAAGGACGAATTATTTTCAGTTGTAGCAGAAATTGAAAATCAATATGAAATGGCATTATTATGAAAATTTATACTAAATCTGGTGATAAAGGAACAACCTCTTTGTTTAGTGGTAAGAGAGTAAAGAAATACAATTTAAGCATACAGGCTTATGGTACTATTGATGAATTAAACTCTTGGATTGGTTTGCTAAAAGACGAATTGAACGAAAGTAGAAATATTGACTTTAATGAAATTCAAGAAACTCTCTTTACTATTGGTTCTCATCTAGCAGCGGATGGAGATGAAAAAATGATGGATAAACTTCCAATTATTTCAAGCACACCAACATCTAATTTGGAAAAATCAATTGATCTTATGGATGTTGAGTTGCCCGAAATGAGAAACTTTATTCTCCCAGGAGGTCATAAACATTCGTCTTATTGTCATATAGCTAGATGTGTATGTAGAAGAGCAGAACGTTTGGTAATCGAATCAATTGAACAAAATAATATGAGTTCAGAGATTGTTGTTTTTCTAAATCGATTGTCTGATTTTCTATTTGTTTTAGCACGTAAAGTTCTAAAAGACCATGGCCTGGATGAGACGCCTTGGAATCCAAAAAAGAATTAATTAACGATTAATTTTTTTCATTTTAGTTTGTTAAATCAATAAAAAATTTACATTTGCGAAATCTAAAAATTAGATTATCATATGTATTGGACATTAGAACTTGCATCATATTTAGAAGACGCTCCTTGGCCAGCATCAAAAGATGAACTTATTGATTTTGCCATGAGAACAGGTGCTCCTTTAGAAGTAGTTGAGAATCTTCAAGCTCTTGAAGATGAAGGTGAAATTTATGATAGAATTGAAGAAATTTGGCCTGACTACCCAACTAAGGAAGATTTCTTCTTTAATGAAGATGAATATTAGAGTGGTATTCTAACTTATCATCTTATTCTTTAGTCTTTTTTTAGAAAATAGTACGTATTTGTTCTAACTATTCAATTATTTTTACTATCCGAAAAAGTATAGCATGTTAGACGGAATCCTTAAAAAGCTCTTTGGAGACAAATCTCAAAAAGATCTAAAAGAGTTATCACCCATTATTAGTGACACTGCAACAGAATTTGTAAAGGTTCAGCAATTCAGTGATGACGAATTAAGAGAACAGACCCTTGTTTTTAAGAAAGAAATTAAATCATCCTATCAACATATCACAGAAGAGATTCATCAATTGAAACAACAAGCATCATCTAGTGAAATGTCTATTCAAGACAAGGAGGCTTTATTTGAACAGGTTGAAAAATTAGAAAAGGATGAGAATGAATTAATCGAACAAAAATTATTAGAGATTATGCCTCAGGCTTTTGCTGTAGTAAAAGAAACGGCTAGAAGATTGACTGAAAACGGGCAAATAAAAGTGAAAGCGAATGAATTAGATAAAAAACTTGCTTCCATAGGAGATTTCATTGAAATTGACGGTGAATCAGCTGTGTATAAAAATAGTTGGAATGCTGCAGGCTCTGAAATAACTTGGTCAATGATCCATTACGATGTTCAACTAATGGGAGGTGCCGCTTTACATAAGGGGAAAATTGCCGAGATGATGACTGGAGAAGGAAAAACATTAGTCGCTACACTACCTGTTTATTTAAACGCCCTCGTGGGGAAAGGTGTTCATGTTGTTACTGTAAATGACTATTTAGCAAGACGTGATGCAGAATGGATGGGCCCACTGTACCAGTTCCATGGTCTATCTGTTGATTGTATTGACCGTTATCAACCTCATTCTCAAGAGCGAAAGGCTGCATACAATGCCGACATAACCTTTGGTACAAATAATGAATTTGGATTTGATTATTTGAGAGATAATATGGTTTCTGAAACAGAAGGATTAGTTCAAAGAAAACACCATTATGCTATAATTGATGAGGTTGATTCTGTATTAATAGATGACGCTAGAACACCTTTGATTATTTCTGGACCGGTACCAAAAGGAGATGAGCAGGAGTACGTTGGGCTTAAGCCTAAAGTAGAAACCTTAGTAAATTATCAAAGAAAATTAATTAATGGCCTATTAAACGAGGCTAAAACCAAAATAACCCAGTCAGATAAAGAAGGATTAGACAAAAAAGAGCAAAAGAAATTATTTGAAGAAGGGAGTTTAGCCCTTTTTAGATCTTTTAGAGGATTACCAAAAAATAAAGCATTAATAAAGTATCTAAGTGAACCAGGAATAAAAGTTCATCTACAAAAAACAGAGAATTTTTATTTACAGGACAACGCTAAAGAAATGCCTAAAGCGGATGAACTTTTATACTTTGTGATAGATGAGAAAAATAATACGATAGATCTTACTGAAAAAGGAATTGATCTTATTTCGGGTGAAAATAACCCCAACTTTTATATTCTTCCAGATATTGGAGAAATGGTTGCTGAAATCGAACAAAATCATCAAGACCCTCAAAAAATTATAAAGATGAAGGACGAGATGATGGCTGATTATACTGTAAAGGCCGAGCGTATTCATTCCATGAATCAATTATTAAAAGCATATACTCTGTTTGAAAAAGATATTGAATATGTTGTCATGGATAATAAGGTAAAGATTGTTGATGAGCAGACGGGTAGAATAATGGAGGGAAGACGATATTCGGATGGATTACATCAAGCTATCGAGGCGAAAGAAAATGTAAAGGTAGAAGCTGCTTCACAGACTTATGCGACCATAACACTTCAAAATTACTTTCGGATGTATCATAAACTTTCAGGTATGACTGGTACTGCAGAGACGGAAGCAAAAGAACTATGGGATATTTACGAACTTGATGTGGTTGTGGTTCAAACCAATAAGCCTATTATTCGTGCGGATCAAAATGATTTAGTTTTTAAAACAGGAAGAGAAAAGTATCAAGCTATTATAAATGAAATTGAAGAGCTAAGAGCAGCTGGAAGACCAGTTTTAGTTGGAACTACGTCAGTAGAAGTATCTGAACTTCTTTCTAGAATGCTTAAAATGAAAAAAGTTCCTCATCAAGTACTTAATGCTAAGCTTCACCAAAAAGAAGCTGAAGTTGTTACAGAAGCAGGAAAAGCGGGTACTGTTACCATCGCCACCAATATGGCAGGAAGAGGAACCGATATCAAGCTTGGAGATGGAGTAAAAGATGGTGGTGGATTAGCCATAATTGGTACAGAAAGACATGACTCAAGAAGAGTAGATAGGCAGTTAAGAGGTAGGTCAGGAAGACAAGGAGATCCAGGTTCATCACAATTTTTTGTTTCTCTTGAAGATAATCTAATGCGCTTATTTGGATCCGAACGAATTGCGAAGATGATGGATAGGATGGGCCATAAAGATGGAGAAGTTATTCAACATAGCATGATTACCAAGTCTATAGAAAGAGCGCAAAAAAAGGTAGAGGAAAACAATTTTGGTATTAGAAAAAGACTATTGGAATTTGATGATGTGATGAATAGTCAAAGAACAGCCATCTACAATAGACGAAAAAATGCTCTTTTTGGAGAGAAACTGGATTTAGACATTGACAATATGATCTATGATATCAGTTTTAGTATCGTCTCATACACGCAAGAAAGTTCTGATTTTGAAGGGTTTAAAATTGATGTAATTACCAATTTCGGAATAGAGTCTCCATTTTCTGAGAAAGAATTTTTAGAAAAAGATGTAAACGACTTAACATCTATACTTTACGAAAAAGCAAAGGAAAGATACAATAGGAAATCATTGTACATTCAAGAAAAAGCGTTCCCCGTAATTAAAAATATATTTGAGCAACAGGGAGAAAAAATTGAAAACATCGTTATTCCATTCACCGATGGAAAAAGGATAATGAAAGTAGTTGCAAAGTTGTCTAAAGTTTATGAATCAGAAGGCTTGGAAGCACTAAAAGCGCTAGAGCGTAATATCACTTTAGGTTTTATTGATAACGAGTGGAAAGAACACTTAAGAGAAATGGACTTCTTAAAGCAAAGTGTTTACCATGCTCAATATGAGCAAAAAGACCCACTGCTAATATATAAACTTGAGGGTTATCAACTGTTTCAAAGTATGATGGACAAGATGAATAGAGACATCATCTCTTTTTTGATGAAAGCTCAAATTTATGACTCTAATGAGCAGACAGTTACCTCTTCAAATCAACCACAAAAGCAAGACTACAGTAAGTTAAAAACAGGAAGAGAAGACTTAGCCCAAGCCACTCAAATGAACAAGGAAGTAGCCCAAAGAGATCAGTCTTCACCTGTAAAGTCTAAGCCTGTTATGGTAGCAAAAAAACCAGGAAGAAATGAAAGGGTTAAGGTTTTGAATTTACAAAATGGAGAAACCAAAGAAATGAAATTTAAACAAGCTGAACCCTTAATCAGCTCTGGAGCATGGCAAATGGTTGAAATGGATTAGC
>CAZJVX010000045.1:0-10430 GCA_964549345.1 uncultured Flavobacteriales bacterium
ACATATAAGTAAAAAAGTTCGAAATAAGGACCGAGAGGTCCACCAAAGCGGAATCTATCTCATTTTGAGACAGTGTTCCGCTTTTTTTAATCTAACAAAACTCATTTTTTTTGAGTAAAAAAGCCTTGAACTTATAAGACAAAACCTTTCTTTTGTGTAGTTTCCAAGTTAATAAGTTGTACGAAAAAATTATACCATATATTTGTAAATATAAATCAATGCAAGGTCATTTTGAAAAGGTTTTTTTTAGTCTTAACAATTCTTTATCTCACACTAGTTTTAAGGGTATATTCTCAATGTGAGGCAGATCACCTTATTATTCTTAATAATTTTGAGTTTGTACCCTCTGAACTTACTATTGCACCTGGCGAAACTGTTGCCTTTGTTAATATTGAGGGCGAACATACTCTTAACGGAATAACGAGCAGTATTACCGGCGAACCATTCAATAATCCGATTGATATATTTTTAGAACAAAGCACGGGAAATACAGATGGTATATGCATGGGAATTGTCAATTTTGATACAGCAGGGGTTTTTAATTTCGATTGTAGTGTCGGATATAATGCCGAAGCAGGCATGACTTTAATAATTACTGTAGATCCATATGATTTGAATGACTTAATGATAGACATGTATAGTGTTCAAGGGGTACCCATTTTTAATTCTTGGTTTGCTTTTTCTTCTTTTACAGATACTTTTTTGACTCAAAGTGCGCCTTGGACTATATTCGTTCCAAATGACGATGCTGTAACTGAAATTTTAGAGTACATGAATTTGGGACAATTTGACGCGCTTAATATTCCTGATTTTACAGAAATCTTAGAATATCATATCGCTGAAGGCAGATGGTTGGCTGAAGATTTGTATAGTGGTTTGCAGTTGCCTACAGCTCAAGGTCAATCACTAAATATATCACAAAATGAGCAAGGTACATTTGTTAATGGAGCACAAGTTATACTAACCGATTATGAAGCATATAATGGGGTTATACATGTCATAGACTATTGTTTAGCGCCACAAGGTATGCCTGAGGCTACTGTTATGGAAATCATACAACAGAGCGATAGTCACCAAATTTTAGAAGAAGCTATAGTAGCAGTTGGCTTAGACGATGAGTTATCTGTACAGGCGTCTATAGATAATAGTATTTCTGGTCCTGGCCCTTGGACTGTTTTTGCTCCTACCGATGATGCTTTTGCAGTTCTTGCAGATGAATTAGGGATACCTGCTAGTGAGCTTTTGAATTCTCAATTTTTATCAAACATTGTCAATAATCATATTGTTAATTATGAAATTTTTGGTGAGGATATGTATTCTGGCAATGTTGCCAATACCCTACAAAATGAGCAGATAGAGTTTGAAATCAGCGATAGTATTTTTTATGTTATCGGTGAACAAAATACTGTTGAAGTTAGCATACAAGATTTGTATGCCTACAATGGTGTTGTTCATGTCGTTGATGCGGTAATATCTCCATTTATACCAACCATAGAAGGGACATGTGGGGTTTGGCGTTTAGTATTACAATCTACTTCAAATTACAGTTGGGGTGAATCAGAGTTATTATTATATAAAAACGATGAATTTGTAGAATCGCTAACCGTATTTGATGGTGGTGCAGATAGAGTTTATGACTTTGGAGTAGATATAGGCGATGAAATAGATTTATATTTTATAGATGAAGGAGGATACACTCAATCATATCAACTATACAATGTTGACTTAGAGTTAGTTGTTAATGCCACTTCTACACCCCAATTTTATTCTCTAGATAGCTATACAGATATTATTGCCTGTGAAGAATTTGGTGAAGACTACTGCGGTAAAATAAAAGTTCAAACTTTTAGTGATTACGGCGCTGGATGGTACGGAGGCGGTTTGGATGTTTACAGAAATGGAGTTTTTGATAAACAAATAGAAATGCCAACAAGTTATGCTCAAACTACATTTATCAATACAAATTATAACGATACACTTAATTTCGTTGTAGTTAACCCCGCTTTTCCTGAAGAAACAGGCTATCTGATTTATGATACGAATGGTCAAATAATACATGATGAAAATGAAGACTTTTTTGCTCCTCAAAACAGTCCTGACTTGTTATTTTGTGAACTTAATGTTCCCGACAAATCGTGGAATTGTTTAGAGGACGCTTGCGTTGAATTGTCTGATGATACAGGTGATTTTTCTTCTTTTTCCGAATGTCAAGAGCTTTGTGGAACATCGTCTATTGATGAGAGCGATATTGAATTAAGTATATATCCTAATCCTTCTAAAGGTGAGTTTAGTATTAGTTTTGATTTTAAAAGAAAACAAGATATTTCTCTAACCATTACTAACTATTTAGGAAAAGAGGTATTCACAGAACAGCTAAAAGATCAAGAAGTTCAGTTTAACAAGACTATTGATTTAGGAGATAAAGCTAATGGGATTTATATGCTAAACATCAAGTCTAATAATAAAAACATCAATCAAAAGATTGTAATTCAATAACAAAAAAGTTCGAAATAAGGACCGAGAGGTCCCCCTACTGGAATTATTTCGAACCATTTGTTAAAGGATTTGCACAATTTTCATCTGTTATACAAAGAAATTTAAGCCTATCAAAAATCACCCACTGTTGATTTTAGAGTTTAATAACTTTGAAATAATTGTTAAATATATTGTTATAGCATTTAACGAAATATATTCCTGATTCTAATTCACTTAAAGATATCATTTTTTTAGTTTTGTTATTGTCTAATGACATAGCATCACTAACTAATCTTCCGGCATTATCATATACCTGAATAATGATTTCTTCTGACAAATCTGAATTCGAAGCAAGCTCAATGTATATTTGATTTTTGGTAGGATTAGGATAAATAATGATATCATTTGTATCAAAAATATTTGTTGTTATTCCCGTTCCCTCTTCAGCTTCAACAGGAATGTTTACTTCATATTCACAAATACCAGAGGCATCTTGAACTACTACATTATAATTACCTACCGCTAAGTTATAGAACTGGTTATCTTCTTGGAAATTTTGTCCATTATCAATACTGAACAAATATGGGCTTAGTCCAGAAGTTGGAGTTATAATTATAGAACCATTTGCAACCGTAACAGAAGTAACGTTTGTAGCAGAAACATCAACAGCTGTTAAAACACATTCTTCAACATAAACTGTTTCTTCAAAAGTACATGAACCACTTTCATCTTGAACAAAAATGTTGTATTGTCCTGGTGTTAGTCCTGAAAATGTATTTTCTATTGTAAAATTCAAGCCACCGTCTATACTATAATTAAATTGTTCTGATGATGAGGTCCAAATTGAAATTATACCATCATCGTTTGTAGAATGAGTGACGACTACATCTGCATTAATTGCACAGCCAGATCCGTCAGGACAAACTATTTCTATAGCTTGACTAGTAAAGTCACCATCATTGTATACAATGGTTTGTCCTAGGGAATTAACAACCGAGAAATATCCATCACCTAAAATTCCATCTCCATAAGAATCGTATACGAATAATGAGTAGCAAGAGGTATAGTCTAAACAAATTTCTTCTTCAATATCATCAACTCCACCGCCAAGTTCTCCACTAGCAATAATATTTTCGTTGAAGTCAATAATTGCCCACGATGTTTCATATGGATATGAATCACCATTTATTATTAATGTAACAAAATCATAGGTTGATTGTAAATTTAAAATCGAAACAGCATAGTCGTTAGATGAATCCTCATCTATCTGACCATTAATAGAAATAAAACTTACTGCAACCTCGTAATCATTAGCTAGAAAAATACCATCAAAAATGACAGATATTTTTTCTTCAGTTAATGATGCAATATCAACTTGCTCATTGAAATATCCTACACTTTCACCATTAATAATGATTTCAAATTGAATACTATTTATGGTATTTTCTCCATTATTAGTAACGATAATAGTTGCTTCAATTTCATTATTACACTTTTGGTTCAGAGTTCCAAGAGCTACTCCTGCATCTAGTTGATGAATCTTATTTAGCGTATACCTTAAAGTATCATTATTTCCATACTCATCATCATTATCGCTTACAATTCCTATAAGATTATAATCTCCAACCTCTGAGAAATCATGTAGAGTTTCGAATTGAAATTCTACATTAGAAAATGGTTCAATAGTTTCAGAGATAGTTAAAGTTTCTATTTCTTGTTCATCTACTATTAATGTTAAGCTAAAATCGCTCATAGGGTTTAGCCCAGTATTAGAAACTATTGCACTTATAATTTCGTTACTTCCTAAGTCGGAAGCTGATGTTGGGCTTGTAAACTCTGTTAATTCTAAATCATTATCTGCTTTAATATCAGCCCAAAATGACACCCATGGTCTTGCTTGTTTAATTACAAGTTGATCATCGGCGGTTACTTTATATTCTATGTCCATACCGAAGCCCTCAATTCCTTCTACATCATAAAGAATAGCAAATTCATCATGGATAACAGATAGATAATCCCTCATTTGGTCGAGGTAGCTTTGGTCCATGACTAGTTGTCCTTGATCAACAAGGTTAGATAGTTGTAATACCAAATATCCAGCTGCTTCTTCAGGATCTTCATATAGTAATATTTCCTCTGGTACAGAATTTGGATCTGGGTTTGTTATTAGTGACTCTCCTAGTTGTGTGTTTAAATAGAAGGTATTTTCTGTTTCGTAAATAGGGTCTATACTAATTCCAACGCCATTTGACTTTTCTTCTTCAAAATTGGGATGACACAGCACTCCCATTGCTGCCATAAAATGATCTACTCGATAGAAGTCACGTTCTTCATATGCTCTAAAGTTCCACATACTAGCATAAACTTGCTTGATTGATTTAGAAATGTGTCCTTCATCCAGGTGTTGAGTTTTTGAGGTATATAAACCAGCACCACTAAATCCTGGTAAATCTTCATTATTAGTACTCGATCTACACCTTACTTTAGTTCCTGCGGGAAAGTCATCATGCATTGATTGAAGTTGATCCATCATCCATTGCGGCATTGGTGCATCTTTAATATCATCTCGAAACATTTTTAAACGATCAATACGAAAATTGATGTCGTTTTGAAAAGCAGGATTATCTATCATGACTTGAGCTTCTAGATAAAAGTTGTTGTATTGCATAAATTCATCATAAAAGTAAAATGGAATTCCAAAACCATCAGGAATAGTTCCTTCTGGCAATCCAAACGATCGCATTGTAGCTACATTAGAGCATTTTGCACCAAAGGCGGTTGACATATCAAATTCTATGTCGTCCAGAGGCATTATTTCTGTTATACTAAGGTCTCGCTCAGGTATTTGAGGCTCGGTAGGTCTTAATGCTTCGTACCAATTATTTACCTCTTCAAGAGTGGCTTCTCTAAACTGGAAAGTTTCATTTTCTGCCTTATAATAGACATAGTTATTTAGTAAGTTAGCAATAGAGTCAATAGATAATGGATCTTGAATATAGGCGTTAGGAACATTATCTTGTATTGCTCTTAAGTTAACGTGGGATAATGGTGTTTGTATAACTGAAGTAATAATCCCTCCAACTCTAGGTAATGAATTAGGAAGTGCATCATACAATACGATATCTCTTGAGCCCGGAGTTTCGTCTAGACTCATTTGTTTGAAGTATCCATAGCCTTCTGCTTCGTGAAATGGAATATAATTTATGTTTCCAAAAACATCATATTCTAGTACTACATTAATTCTTGAATCTTCATATTCATCAGCATAATTTGTTAAATAATTGTTTTCGTTGTTTTCACTAATAAAGTGATTCATATTGTTTTGAAGAAATGGCATATTGGCAACTAACAATTCGTATGTCCTTTGAGCATCTTCAAACTCATAGGTATTCCCGAAAGAGAAGTTAAAAGAGTATGTACCATTGACTCCATTGTTAGGATTAAACACAATTTCCCCTGAACCGTCATCTCCAGTTACTGAAGCACCAATACCTGCAAAAAATGACCCATGAATGGTATATGTATTACTATTTATGAAATATACTTTTGGTTCGGGAGAATCTCTGTCTAAGATGCCAAACTTTACATACAGTTGTCCATCAAGAAAAGGAGCCCAACCTACATTATTAACAGTTGCTAATTGCATAAAAGTTTCAGCATCAGGAACAGAAGTTGCGCCATCTTCAAAATCTATAGCTTGAGCAAAATTTATGGGTGCATCGGAAGGCATATTATTTAACTCTGTCATATCATCTATTCCATCTCCATCGATATCACCGGGGTTAGTAATATCATATTCGGTAATGGTATAATTTTCAATAGGATAAGATCCACCAGGATCAGAGATAATCATCGTTCCGTTAACTCCTAGATTTATTGAGGTTGCCCATTCAAATGTAGGGCTATGCTGAGAAGTTAGTACATAATATTTATCTTCCTGAGCCTCTATTGAAAGAAGAGCTTGACCACTGTTATTTACAGAGTAGTTTGTAATTGGCACAACTACTTGAGCTGAAGAAAAATTATACAGAAAAAGTATAATTAAGTTTATTAGTATAAAACGTCTTGTCATAATGTTTAATTAAGTTCTTGTTTTTTATTCAATACATTTAAATGATGAATTAAATAAATTAATTTTTCGGGAATCACCACAAATTACAAGCTGATAAATTCGATTATAACTATCTAAATCAATATCACCAATATTTTCATTTGTGAGTAGCCCTGCTAATACACCTGTTGAGTAACTATGACCTACCACTAAGGCATCTTGTTTATTTGTCAGAAGATGGGTTGAAAAAGAGTTTAGATTTTGAGTGTCATATAATGAAATGTCAATATCTTTTGCAATAGCAGTTGGCAAAGCCGTATTTCTTGTTCTAGTGTAGTCAGTGGAGTAAACAGCATCGAGATGAATGTCATTTAAAAAAATACTGAGATCTTGTGACCTTTGTTCGCCGCATGCAGAAAGTGGTAAGTCTAATGCATTTTCAGAAGAATAGTCTTTTTCAGAATGTCTGACTAGGTAAATTGTAAAAACATCATCCGTTTGTGCAAACACATCAGACTTGTATGTTTGAATCAAAATACAAACTATAAAAATATTCTTTAATGTTGATTTAAATTGTTTGAACATACTACGGTCAAGAATTCACAATTTACAATTTAAAAAGTAGATATACAAACCCTAGTATTTTTTGAAAAAGTTCGAAATAAGAACACTTAAGTCCATCAAATCGAAATCCATCTCATTTTGAGACGGTGTACCTTTTATTATAAAGGCCATAGTTTTATTAGCTTATAAAATAGGTATGTTTGTTTGGGTTATTTTTTTTGTAAAACCGTACCGTTGAAAAGTCTTAAGCTTTTTTTATATTTACATAATTAAATTTTTAATTCTTTCAATCTGCCTAATAATTATTTTATGAAAAAAATTTTACTAGTTTTAGCTACATTAACTTGCAGTATTTCGTTTTCTCAATCTACTTTAATTGGATTAGTTTTAGATAATATAGATAATACATCTAGTGGATTTTCTAATGGCGAAGTGACTTATCGTCTTTATGCCGAATTAAATGGCGGTCAAATAACACATATTTTTGCAGATCAGTCTAATCCTTTATTGATATCGACTTCAACTACTTTTTATGAAGATAATTTTGGAGAAGATATTCAAGGTTTAGTGAATAACGCTTTCTTTGGCTTAGGTCCTTTTGCTAATCTTCCATTCGATACTTGGCTTACTATAGGTGACTCTTATACTGATCCGGCTTCTAAAACTTTTGGATTAGATTTAGAAACAGGTTTTGAAAATTCTAATTTATCTCTTGGAGGTGGCAATCCTCAAGGTGCAGTTTATAGGTCAGCTAATCATCCTCTTTGCCTTCCTGACGCTAACGGTTATGTTTTATTAGGTCAGTTTACAACAACTGGAGAGCTTTCGGGTTTCATTAATTTAATGGGTCGAGATGCTAATGGAAATGAGTGGACAGAGTTAAACATAAGTATTCCTGGTTTAGAAGGATCGGATGTTCCTGGATGTACTGATCCATCAGCATTTAATTATGACCCTTCTGCTAATCTTGATGATGGAAGTTGTATAGATGTTATCAATGGTTGTACTGATCCATCGGCTTCTAATTATGATTCTTCTGCTAATACTGATGATGGTACTTGTTCTTATTTATCTTTACCTCCATTAGCAGGTTTAGTTTTAGAGACTGTAGATAATTCCTCTGGAGGATTTACTAATAGCGAAGTTACTTATCGTCTTTACGCGGAATTAAATAGTGGGCTTATAACATTTGTTTTTGCAGATGAGATTAATCCTTTATTGATATCGACTTCAACTACTTTTTATGAAGATAATTTTGGAGAAGATATTCAAGGTTTAGTAAATGATGGTTTCTTTGGCTTTGTTCCTTCTCTTGCATACGATACGTGGCTTACTATAGGTGATTCTTATAGTGATGCGGCACAGACAACTCCTGGCTTAGATTTATCTTCTGGATTTTCTGGATCTTCTTTATCTCTTGGGGGTACTGTTAATTCTGATGCAGCAATTTTTAGAACACCTGATAATCCTCTTTGTCTTCCTGATGCTAATGGTTATGTTTTATTAGGTCAGTTTACAACCACTGGAGAGCTTTCGGGTTTCATTAATTTAATGGGTCAAGATGCTAATGGTAATGAGTGGACAGAGACAAATATACCTATTCCTAGTATAGGGGGAGATATATTGGGTTGTACAGATCCAAATGCTATTAATTATAATATATGGGCTAATACTGATGATGGTAGTTGTGAGTTTTGTGACGATATAGATAGTTTTATTTCAAATGAAGCATGTGATAGTTATGATTGGAACGGTACTACATATACTGAGAGTGGTACATATACTTTTGAAACAACAAATTCATTAGGTTGTGATTCTACTGCTACATTAATTTTAACGATTAACAGTTCTACAACTTCGCAGGAGTCAGTTTCAGCTTGTGATAGTTACGATTGGAATGGTATTACATATACTGAGAGTGGTTTATATACATATGAGTCTACTAACAATGAGGGTTGTACTGATGTTGCTACATTAATTTTGACAATTAATAGTTCATCAACATCACAGGAGTCTGCTACGGCTTGTGATAGTTACGATTGGAATGGTACTACATATACTGAAAGTGGTGTATATATATATGAATCAACTAACGATGAAGGATGTTCAAATGTAGATATATTGAATTTAACGATTAATACTTCATCAACATCACAGGAGTCTGCTACGGCCTGTGATAGTTATGAGTGGAATGGTAATACATATACTGAGAGTGGAACATATACTTTTGAGTCTACTAATGATGAAGGTTGTACTAACGTTGCTACATTAATATTAACAATTAATAACTCATCTCCTTCATTTACAATAGCGAATGAATGTGATAGTTATGATTGGAATGGTACTACATATACTGAGAGTGGTACATATACATATGAGTCTACTAACAATGAGGGTTGTACTGATGTTGCTACATTAATATTAACTATTAATAATTCATCAACATCAGAAGAGGAGTTTGCCACTGCATGTGATAGCTATGAGTGGAATGGTGTTACCTATAATCAGAGTGGTACATATACATTTGAATCCATTAATGATGATGGTTGTACTGATATCGCATCATTGACATTAACGATTAACAATTCTACATTATCTCAGGAGTCTGCTACTGCATGTGATAGTTATGATTGGAATGGAACTACATATACAGAGAGTGGTACATATATTTATGAGTCTACTAATGATGCAGGTTGTACTAATATTGCTACATTAACATTAACTATTAACAACTCATCAACATCACAGGAGTCTGCTACGGCCTGTGACAGTTATGATTGGAATGGTACTACATATACCGAGAGTGGTACCTACACTTTTAATACTACTAGCCAGTTTGGTTGTGATTCAACGGCTATTTTGAATTTAACTATCAACAATAGCTCAACTTCATCAGAGGATGTCACTGCTTGTGATAGTTATGAATGGAATGGTATTACATACACCGAAAGCGGTACTTATACTTTTAATACATTAAACGTATTTGGTGTTGATGTACAACTTACTAATCAATTCGGTTGTGATTCAACAGCTATATTAAATTTAACTATTTACAATAGTTCAACTTCATCAGAGAATGTTATTGCATGCGGTAGCTATGATTGGAATGGCACTACATATACTGAGAGTGGTACATATACATTTGAGTCTACTAATGACGAAGGATGTACTAACGTTGCTACATTAACATTAGTAATCAATAGCTCTGAGTCAACTTCTGAGGATATTACTGTTTGTGACAGTTGGTCTTGGGATGGAGTTATTTACACGGAGTCTGGTTCATATTCTAATACATATACTTCTTTGTCAGATTGTGATTCTACACACACTGTTAACTTAA
>CAZJVX010000046.1:0-10386 GCA_964549345.1 uncultured Flavobacteriales bacterium
CTCCCTTTTGAATCATATTAAATTCTCTAATACACTTACTGGTGCTTGAAATAATTTTTTTCTTTAGTTTTTTTAAATCTTCCATTGAATGCAAAAAAAATACTTTTTAAAATGACATGCAATTAACTTTATAAATAGTTGACTTAAGTTATATTTGAATTCCAAATTTAATCGAATATGAAATCAAATACGTTAATGAAACTAGAGGACCAGTATGGTGCTCATAATTATCATCCCCTCCCGGTAGTTCTAGATAGAGGAGAGGGTGTATATGTATGGGATTGTGAAGGAAAAAAATATTTTGATTTTCTTTCTGCTTATTCAGCCGTAAATCAAGGTCATTGTCACCCCAAAATCATTAATGCATTAGTAGAACAATCAAAAAAATTAACTCTTACTAGCAGAGCGTTCTACAATTCTAAACTAGGTGAGTACGAAAAATTCATGTGTAACTTGTTTGGATATGATAAAGTTTTACCTATGAATACAGGTGTTGAAGGTGGGGAGACAGCAAATAAACTTGCGAGGAAGTGGGGTTACATGAAAAAAGGAATAGAAGAAAATAAAGCTAGAATTATTTTTGCAAATGGAAATTTTTGGGGTAGAACTCTTGCTGCAATTTCAAGTTCTGATGATCCAGTTTCGTATAAAGGATTTGGCCCCTATATGCCAGGCTATGACTTAATTCCTTACAATGATTTGAATGCTTTAGAGAATGAGCTCAAAGATACTAATGTGGCTGCATTTATGGTGGAACCCATTCAAGGCGAAGCAGGTGTTGTAGTTCCAGACAATGGATATTTAGAAGGGGTTCGAAAATTGTGCGATAAATATAACGTCTTATTCATAGCGGATGAAGTTCAAACTGGAATAGCTAGAACTGGCAGAATGTTAGCAACAGACTATGAAGATGCTAAACCCGACATTTTGATTTTAGGTAAAGCTCTTTCTGGTGGAGTATTTCCTGTTTCTGCTGTTTTTGCAAATGACGAAGTTATGCTTTGTATAAAGCCAGGTGAGCATGGTTCTACTTTTGGTGGTAACCCCCTTGCTTGTGCTGTAGCAAAAGCGGCACTAGAAGTAGTTATTGAAGAAAATTTAGCAAGTAATGCCGAAAAGTTGGGAGCTTATTTTAGAAATAAAATGAATGAATATATTTCCAAATCTGATTTAGTTACGTTGGTTAGAGGAAAAGGCTTATTAAATGCAATTGTTATTAATGATGATGACAAAAGTTCCACAGCATGGGATTTGTGTGTAAAAATGAAAATGAACGGTCTATTAGCTAAACCAACTCACGGTAATATAATCAGATTTGCTCCTCCATTAGTTATTAATAAAGAACAGCTTGATACCTGTATAGATATAATTATTTCTTCTATTGAAGAATACAGCTGATTTTTAATTAAATTAGATACTGTGTTAAAGTATCTATATATACCTTTTTTGACTTTGATATTGGGGTGTGAAAGTGAATCTACTCAGTCCAACTATGATAATATTGAACAAGCTCGCCCTGTTTATTATAAACATGATTTATCAGCGCAAAATGCAAACTATCAACGTGAAATTAATGTGCATATGGATATGTTATTTCATGAGGAAAAATATGAAGTTGGAGACTTTCAATTACTAGGATCGTGGTTTGGTAAGATTAGAAATAATTGGATATCTTTTAATGTAACTAGTACTTCAAATCATATGTTGAGAGGATTTATCATTACTGATACATTATTTCATTCTTTTAAAGGATTGTTTAATACTACAGATAACATACATTACGACTTGGAGATTACACAAAATATCGATACTAACCTAAGATTATATACACTTCAGCTTTCACTTGAAGATATGACTCTATCCGGAGTAACAAAATTATTTGACGATAGAGACCAAGACTCTTTAATATTAGAAAAAAGAATTTATGAGTACGATGTAACACTTGGAACATATCCAGAATTTTCTCAACGATTAATAACTAACTCAGAACTAGAGGAGCTATCAAAGGATGAGTTAGTGTATATAACAGAGGAAATTTTGGCCAAACACGGTCTCATTTTTTTTAATAATGAGACTAGAGAGATGTTTAGTCACAAAAAATGGTACATCCCACAAAATTATAGAGTAAGTCAACTGCTAACAAAAAAGGAAAAATTAAATTTAGATAAGATTTATACTTTTTTTTAATTATTTAACATAACCGGCATAACAAGCATTAGTACATCTTCGCCACCTTCATTGTTTTCAGGCACAATTATTCCTGCTCTGTGCGGTGCACTCAGTTCGATTACAACGTTATCCGTATCAACATTATTTAGCATTTCTATTAAAAATCTAGAATTGAATCCGATTTCAATAGATTCACCTTCATATGAACAAGTTAATCTTTCATTAGCCTCGTTAGAAAAATCAATGTCTTCAGCACTAATATTGAGTTCACTACCATTAATTTTAAGCCTTACTTGATGCGTAGTCTTATTAGCGAAAATACTTACTCTTTTAATAGATTGAAGGAATGAATTTCTTTCAATAGTAAGCCTATTTGGATTTTGATCTGGAATTACTGCTTCATAATTAGGATACTTCCCATCTATTAAACGACAAGTTAAAGAATAATTTTCAAAAGAAAAGCTGACATTGGATTCATTAAATTCAACTTGAATTTCACCATCCACATTCTGCAGAATCCCTTTTAATAGATTCATTGGCTTTTTAGGAACAATAAAGGAAGAAGGATTGGTTGTTTTTACATCAGTTCTTTTGTATCTAACCAGTTTATGAGCATCAGTAGCAACAAACGTAACATCATTTTCGCTTAACTGAACGAAAATACCACTCATTACAGGCCTTAAATCGTCATTTCCAGTAGCAAATATCGATTTTTCAATAGCACGTTGTATGGTATGTGCATCAAATTGTACTGAGGTAGGTGATTCAATTACTGGAGACTTAGGGAATTCCTCACCTGAAAACCCACTCAATTTGTACTTACCGTAATCAGATGATATTTCAATTCCCATTTTTTCATCGAAAGAAAAGGTTAATGGATGATCTGGAAAAGTTTTTAAGATATCTAATAAAATTTTAGCAGGAATGGCAATACTCCCTTCATTTTTAGATTCCACTGAAATGGTCGAAGTCATAGTTGATTCAAGATCAGAACAAGAAAGTTTAAGATTATTATCCTTTATCTCAAATAAAAAATTATCAAGTATAGGTAATGTATTTGAACTATTTAATACACCAGATATAGTTTGTAATTGTTTAAATAAGGCTTGACTCGATACAATAAATTTCATGATCTATGATTTGAATAATAAGGTAGTAAATATCATGATTGTTTTTAAAATAAATAATCATATCAAATGTTATTTATTAACAGCTATCTCCTAATATCATTTGTAAAAAATGATAGTGGTTTAAAAATGATGTCCCAATTAAAATACTGCGCTCTTAGTAGTTCATCACTTCCATTAACTCGTATATAACCGTACTCTTTGTCCCAATTAGTGGAAGACTCTACATTTTTGATTCTCCAAAATTGAACATTAGTGGTTTCATTTTTACTGTTCAAAAGAGAAATGTCAATAAAAGATTCACTTGTAAATACGGAGTCTTTAAATGATTTGTCTACAAACATGATTTTATTGTAGCATATATTATTGAAGTGAGTGAAATAATGTTTAAGTTGGATCGTATCAAATTGGTTTATTGGGTTTGAATTTGAATCTAATAATCTGATTTTATCATTATTTTGGTAAATAATAAAGCTCTCGTTTTTTAACCCATTATAATTTAATTTGACTTTAAGAATGTCTTTTGGATTTGGATAATGAAATATTTGAGGTGATCTCCATTGTGTCCAATCTGTGAAAAATCTCACATCTAGTGATCCATAAACCCCTGGTTTAAACATGATATAGGGTTTACTTCCTTTTATTCCATTTTTTTTTAATAACATATATGTTCCTAAATGATCAGGAGTAGGAGATCCAACATACCATGTTTTAATCAGTTTATTTTCATTATCATATATATCTACACGTTTATTACTTACTGCTAATCTTTTTATCACATTTTTTTCAGCATTTTTAGAAACAGGTTGTTTTACCTGAATTCTATAAAATGTTTCCATTATAAGTTGAATATTAGACATGTTAGCTTTGTAATTAGGATTGTCAATCATCCATACTTTATTTTCATTCATCCTAGATAAGGTAATGGAGTCAGTATTGTTTGTAGTGATGGTGAAGCGATAAACATTAGCAGTATCTTTTATCTTAAAGTCTTTCAAATCAACACTATTTGTTGAGCTTTTACAAGATGATAACAACGATGTTGTTAGAGCTATGAGTATAATAATGTTGGGGGTAATTTTAAGATTCATATTTAAGTTTTCTAATGTACAGATTGAAAAATCCAAATATAAGTATCAATAGAATAGGGAGTGCTAAGTTGATTAACTGCCATTTCATCTTTTTAGCAACTTCATCTTTTTTCATTAATCTTGGAGGATTCATCTTGGATCTCAGTTCAATAAAATCATCTCGATTTAACATTTTGTCGACTAAATTTAGAAAGAACGTTGCATTTCCGTATGTGGGCATTTCGTAGTAGGGAGTATTGTAATTCGATTTTTCAAACATAAGTGGAACTGGTGTACTTTCCGCTGAAATATCATTTCTTATTAAATCACCATCTCCTATAAAAGCCATTTTTGTTGGAATACTTTCTTTCTTGAATCGTATGGAAGGGTTTTTAATAAAATCATTTGCAATTCTTCTATTTTTAAAATTAGATTGAAAAATACCTTCAAATAAATAGCCTACATTAAGTTTGTTTTTGATTTGATTTTCAGTTAATGTTGGATTATAATTTTGAGTGTTTTGATATTGAATCCTTGATTGCCTCATCAACTTATTCTCTATTGAGGTTTGTAAAACAACAGTTCGTATCAATTTTTCTTCTCCAACAGTATCTAGAGAACATACATATCTACCTTTAACAGGTAATACATTTTTCATTAAAATATGGTTACTATAATTCTTTAACATTGGATAAAAAAACCATTTTGACACTACACCAAGATTATCTTCTCTAACTACAGGGCAGCATTGTTCATCACACACCATATCCTTGTTGAATCGGACACCATACTTAAAGAGAAAGGATTGTAATTCGTGATCTAATACTTCATTATACGCTAATCTGTTTTTTTGAGCAAGAATAGCTTCATTTACATCCATCATATCTATTAGCCATATAACTTTCCCACCATTCATTATATATTGATCAATTACATACTTTTCCTTTATTGTAAAGGTTGACCTGGGCTTTGATACGATTAATAAATCAGTCTCATTTAAGGCATCTAATCTTTCTATTAAATTGTTAGGATTTTTTTTAAAAGTATTAATCCACTTATTTTTTAAATAACTTGAAATTATACGTTTATTGTTAAGGACAGGAACAGAAATATTATTTATAAAAAACGAATCTACTTTTTTTCGTGACAATGAATCAAATTCCATTGTTCCAAGATCAACTGCTTTATTGTATATCTCTGTTTTAAGTTCTTTAATGTTCAGGGTATCTACAATGAAGTTTTTTTGTAGATAAAACCAAGCTTCTCTTTGATCAAAAACGGATAATTCTCCATGACCTTGTAGAAAGTGGATTCTTTTTTTATCTGTCTTGAATAATTTATCTAAGGCTACAACAATATTCTCCTCAATGTGATCTATAAAATAGTTAGTAACAGCCTGGTTAATAGGGTATGGATTGTCTCTTGTTGAAGGTGAAAGTAATTGAACTGGAATACTGTACTCTCCCATTTGTAGACTTACACCAGGCCAGATTTCAACGATTTCTCTTTTATCGTCTTTGATGATGTCTATGTAGGCTGGTTTGATACCATTCCCATTATCAAACACTTGTTTTTTGTAATCTTCAGCTAGTTCTATATCATCATTAAGATCTATAAAAGATAAGTCTAAATTTTTTCCACCATAAACTTTTATTTCCTGTAGTTTTTCTAAAAGTCCTTTCTCAAGTTTTTCAATTTCTACAGGAAAATCACCTACTAAATAGACATCAATTTTTAAATAATCATCAAGGTTTTCTAATTTATCTTTTGTATACGGAGATAGCTCATAAATTTTATCCTCTGATAAATCAACTCTAAAAAAGGTAAAAGAAAGTAAATAATTTACCAATAAAAGAGTCAGAAGCAACAGAAATAATATTATATAATTATTGCTTTTCATCAAGCTTTTTTAGAAGAAATAAATAATTGAGTAGTAACTATAAAAAAGGTTGAGATAGATATATAAAATAAAATATCTCTAGAATCCAGAATTCCTCTTTCAAATGATTTAAAATGTTCAAGCATACTAAATTTTAAAAGATAAAAATCATACGGTTGAATTACTAAATCAGCAAATAAATAGAATCCTTCATAAATAATATAGTTCAGAATAACAGCTGAAATAAATGCCACAATTTGGTTTTTCACTAGAGAAGAACAATACATTCCAATAGATACAAATGAAAAAGCCAATAAAACTAAACCTACATAGCTGCCAATGGTAGAAGAATGGTCTATATTTCCTATTTCTTCTCCTAAAAAAACAATAGAAATATAATATATGAATGTGGGAATAAGGGTAAACAAAGTCAATACACAACCTGAGATGAATTTTGAAAACACAATTTGAAAAGCGGTAATTGGCTTTGTTTTCAAGAGTTCAAAAGTTCCTGTTCGATGTTCTTCGGCAAATAACCTCATAGTAAAACTTGGAATAAGAACTAGATAAATATATGGGGCCAATTTAAAAAAGGGTACTAAAGAAGATTCGCCCATATTTAGCAGGTTGAAATTACCTGGAATTACCCATAAAAAAACACCTGTTATGATTAAAAATACAACAATAGTAATGAAGCCTATTATAGAACCAAAATAGGATCGAACTTCTTTAAAAATTAAGGCTTTCATTGTGCTACAAACATAATTATTAGGTGTGAATTGACAACCCTAAGGATGTAATTTTTAAAACATTAACATTAAAGCGGTTAAATTTAATTTGATGAACATAAGTAATAATTAATCTTGAATATATTTGTTCTAATGAATGTAGATATTTCTTTGGTTATTCCATTGTACAATGAAGAAGACTCATTATCTGAGTTAACTACTTGGATTAAAAAAGTATGTGATTCCAAAAATTATAAGTATGAAATTTTACTTATAAATGATGGCAGTACAGACAATTCATGGAATGTTATTTCCAATTTAAGTAAAGAAAGCACTAATATTAAAGGGATTTCCTTCCGAAGGAATTATGGAAAATCTGCTGCATTAAATGTAGGCTTTGAACATGCTGTAGGTGACGTGGTAATTACTATGGACGCTGATTTACAAGATTCCCCTGATGAAATACCATCACTTTATGATATGATTATTAAAGATGGGTTTGACATTGTTTCTGGTTGGAAAAAAGACAGAAAAGATCCATTATCTAAAACAATACCAACCAAATTATACAATGCGGTTACAAGACGTGTTTCTGGGATTAAATTACATGATATGAATTGTGGCTTAAAAGCCTACAAAGCCGAAGTAGTGAAAAATATTGAGGTGTATGGCGAAATGCATAGATATATCCCTGTCATTGCAAAATGGTCTGGATTTGAAAAAATAACAGAGAAGGCAGTTGTTCATTATGCTAGAAAACATGGGGTATCTAAATTTGGATTAGAACGATTTATTTTTGGATTTTTGGACTTATTCAGTATTACTTTTATGGGAAAATATGGTAAAAGGCCCATGCATTTTTTTGGTTCTTTAGGAACTTTGATGTTTTTAATCAGCTTTTTATTTTTAGTATATATTGGGGTTGATAAACTTTTCTTAAATAAAGGAGCTAAATTAATTGCAAACAGAACCGAATTTTACGTAGCACTAACGGCTTTAATTTTGGGTGTACAACTTTTTTTAGCTGGATTTTTAGGTGAAATGATTGCTAGAAATTCACCTAAACGAAATGTGTATAAGATAAGCCACAAATCCAATTTAGATGAGTAAAATTGTTCTGGTAGGGCCTGCACATCCTTACCGAGGTGGTATCTCAGATTTTAATGAAGCTTTTGCGTCTGAATTGCAAAAAAATGGCCATGAAGTAACAATCATCTCATTCAAGCTACAATATCCCTCTTTTCTTTTTCCAGGAAAAACACAGTATAGGGTAGAGAAAAAAACAAATTTTTCATTCCAAATACAGAATTTAATTAGTTCCATTAACCCATTTTCTTGGATAAAAACGTATAAAGAGATTATTAAATTAAATCCTGATAAGGTTTTCATTCGATTTTGGATGCCATTTTTTGCCCCATGTTTGGGTTACATTGCTAAAAAAATTAGAAATAAAAAATACCATGTATATGGAATCGTAGATAATGCTATCCCGCATGAAAAAAGAATTGGAGATATAAATTTAGTTCGTTACTTTTTGAAACAATGTGATCATATTTTTACGCTTAGTAATAAAGTTTCACATGAAATCAAATCTATAAATAATAATTTTAATGTAACACCACTATTTCACCCTGTTTACAATATTTACAGCAAAAAACCAAACAGGGCAGAAGCACTAAGTGCTTTAGGTTTAGATGATGGTGAATATATTTTGTTCTTTGGTTTAATTAGGAAATATAAGGGTTTAGATTTAGCTATTGAGGCCATGAGTCATCCCAAATTAAAGGGCCGTAAATTAAAATTAATAATTGCAGGGGAGTTCTATGACGATAAAAATGCCTATTTGCAGCTAATAAAAGAGCTGAAATTAAATAATATTATTATTCACGATAAATTCATTCCTAATCATGAGGTCTCAAGTTATTTTGAAGTAGCTGACCTTATTTTATTACCCTACATTACTGCTTCTCAAAGCGGAATAACTCAACTTGCTATTTATTATCAAAAACCCATGCTTGTAAATAATGTTGGAGGTCTTCCTGAAGTAGTTAATCATAACAATGATGGTTTTATTTCTGAACCAAACTCATCAGAAATTGCAAAACATATTCTAAATTTTTACGACAATGATTTACTAAGAATGAAAATAGAAAACGGTGCGAAAATTAAAGCTGACCAATACTCTTGGAGTGAGTTTATAAATAAGGTATTACAGAAATAATTCAAAGGACCAACCAGGTTGGCCCTTTGAATAGGTAATTAAACTACTTTTTTAAAAAAAGTACTTCATCTGCTATTACTTCTGTAACATATTGTTTTTTTCCATCTTGATCTTCAAACGTTCTGTGATTTAATTTACCATTTATACATATTTCCTGGCCCTTTTGAACATATTGGTTTACTGTTTTTGCAAGTTTATTCCAAGCGATAACTTGATGCCACAATGTATGCTGACTTTTATCGCCATTAGCATCATATTTAAACTCATTTGTGGCAAGCGATATTTTAGTGTATACATGACCATTTTTAGTTTGCTCAATATTTGGTTTAGCCCCTACATTACCTATTAGTTGTACTTTATTTCTTATTTTATTCATGTGTGATTTTTTATTGGTTAATAAATTGTCATTTCCGGAATTGACATCACAAAGGAATGCTTAAAAGAAAAATATTGTCGGAGATTAATCATTTAACATCCGTATAAAAACGACTAAAAATAGATAATCTGCTCACTCACAACGGTTTAGACTTTTTCCACCGGTGGTGACTCCACAACCAATATTGAGGGATGTCTACGATATTTTTCTCTAATTTTTTAGAAAAAAGCTCCATTATTTCACCATGTTTTAATGATTTAGGACTGTCACAAATCAGCTCAAAATTTACCATGTAAAATCCTCTTTTAACTTTTTCTATATGTACATAAATTACAGGGTAGTTATAATCTTTAGCATATTTTTCAGCACCAAATAAAAAGCCTGTATCTTGGTTTAAAAATGTAGTCCAATATGCATTTTTTACATTCGATGGACTTTGATCGGAACCAAAAATAATTGCTTTTGGATTCTTAGTTTCTAATTCAAAATATTTTTTAGTCAATTTCATTGGCGTCAGATGTAAACCAAATTTACTTCGAGTACTTCTCATTTTGTTGTTATAAAAATCACTTTTAAGAGGCTTATAAATGGCATATAGTTCATGTTTTAAATAAATAGGACATCCCTGTGCAGTGATCTCCCAGTTGTTGTAATGTCCACCTATAAGAATGATACTTTTTCCTTTTTCAAAATAATCATTTACTAATTCGGGATTCGACATGTTCAATCTGCTTTTAATCTGTGTTGTTGTTATAGTGAAACCTTTTAGATTTTCAATTAATAAATCACAAAAATGACGGTAAAAGTTTGCATATA
>CAZJVX010000047.1:0-10159 GCA_964549345.1 uncultured Flavobacteriales bacterium
TTCGTTACCTATTCCCCAAAGTATGATTGAGGGGTGTTCTTTTATCCGAAGGATTTCCTTTTTGATTAACTCAATTTGTCCTTTGACGTTGTAAACATCATTGTAATCAAATCCATTTCTTTCTTGAGCTATCCATATTCCCTGACAAACACTTAGTCCATATTTTTGAGCTGAGTCTAATAAACTGCTCTTATTGGTGCTCCACAATCTAATGGAGTTCCCGCCAGACTCCACAATTTTTTTAAAACTACTTTTCGCTCCAGCTCCTTTGATGTAGTATGGCTTTCCATTTTTATAAAACTGAAATTTATTATTTGACTTTTTAATTTCAATTACAGAAGGTTGTGACCAAACACTTAAAAAACATAGTGAAATTAAAGAGACAACAAAAAATCTTGAGTAGATCATAATTTTAACCACTTTGAAGGTTTATTAGGATTACCTCTGAATTCAACAATTTTAAAGTCGCCCATTTCAAAATTAGAGGTTTCAAGGATTTTAAATCTTAATTCTTTCATTTTAGACCAATCAACATATTCAAAATCTTTGAATGACTTAAATGGTATGGTTATCATTTGAAAATCTTCATTGATATTTTTAATATTATTCTCATTGATCATTTTACTAATTCTACGTTTTTTTCCAAAGTAAGAGATTAGTGTGATTTGAATTTTTGGAACGTTTCCCCTTACATAAAAGTTTAATGCGGAAGTAGAGTAAATTTCTGATAAATTGGCCATTTCCCATTTATTAAAAGGAAACCCAAATGAATTCCATTTATAATCATTAGATGTTAAATTATAATTCACTAAAAGGGAAAGCGAAACATCAAGCTCAGGCAGAGTATTGTTATCATTATTTAACTTTTTTATTTCATCATTGCTTGTGCTTAAATTGAATTTGAAATTGGAAGAATAATTTTCATCTACTCCCCACCAATATTTTTTTTCAGAACCTAGAGATATAGGTTGATTGCTAAATTTATGTGAAAATATTTCCTCAGTAAAGTGGTAATTATGTTGATGGCGTACAATTTTAATATCATCAAGATGGAAATCCCCCTTATTTTGAAGTTGAATTCTAAGTTCTTTGATATTAGAAATATTTACTCCCTTCTTTTGGAATTTGAAAGTGGATAACGGTATAAGTACTTTTCTCCACTCTTGATCAATTTTACCACCACTTATATTAAGTAAATTTATTTTTGAAAAACATTGTTTTTCAGCATAATCTACTAAAGCAAAAAACATAGGAACTTTATAAAATTCACCAGAATCACATCTAATCCTAAATTGGATAGCTGAAGAATTTATTAATGGTTTTAGGTTCTTTGATTGAAAATTACCCCATTTAAATCCAAAACCCAACCATTTACATTCTTCCTTCTTGTTCCATGCCACATGTAAATGATCAGAGCCAATATAATTATTAAGGGTGTCAAAACTTATCTCTTTACAAGAATTACTTTTGCCCCAAACTCCGGTTGATTGACTATCAGAAAATATATTTTTGTACTGAAATGATTCATATGGATCGGCAGGTAATTCTACTTCATCATAAAGTTGAACATTACTCATCGACTTACATGAAAATAATAGAAAAAGGATTGGAAATATTTTGTGATTCTTAAACATTATTGATTTAAAATATCAGCACCTTCAGTAAAGATTAAAAAATCAACATCTGTCCTAACATCTATTCCCATATTTTCCGGACAGTTAGCACTAAGACCTGGACAGCTCTGACACTGTAGCTTTATAGCTGTTATATTATTAGGCTGCTTTATGTTATTCCCACCGCTTGACTTGACCTCAAATTGATCGTAACTTACAGAAATCATATTCCAACCTATCCAATCAACAGGTCTAATTTGATACTTATATACTTCCATTGTGTCTTGAAAAACATCCGATGCATTGTTAGTTAAATCATCGTTGAAAGGATGATTAGATTCTGAAATCAAAATATTGATAAACTGATCTGATGCCACTTCTCCATTCATCCCAGATAATACTCCAAGGTTGATATAAAACTCATCTGCAGATGAATTTACAGCAGACATGTCCAATGGAAAATCTATACTGCCTAAAAACCATTCATTCCATCCCATTCTTCCACCCATCTTGAAATAGCTGTTTCCATTTAATGGATCATCACTAGCCGTATCAAATGTCATGTTCATCGAAAATTGGTGAAAAACAAGAGCATCTTGAGGAATGCCGTTTTCAAAATCAGCAACCATTATCCCTTCATAAACTTTTTTACCCAAAATGGTTAATGTATCTCTCAATGTGTCTAACTCTGTTAAAAAAGTAAGTTCTAAAGCGCAAGTTTCTTCACTAAAAAAAGGAACCTCAGATGTATTTCCATTCCAACTAACTAAACCTGAATCAATCCTGTTTGAAAACCCCGTTATTTCTTTCATGCTACCTGTTTGGAGTCCCCTAATTGTGATCTTCCAGTCTACACTTTTATTAAATTCACAGTGGAATTTAACCATTTCATTATTTGAAAAGTCAGGATTTAGATTTGTAATTGAAAATGGGCTTAACAATGAAAACTCTCCGTAGAGACTCTGTAAAGAAGGTCCCTCATATTCATCTTTTGTACATGCCACAAAAATGAGCATCATGAATATAAAATATCTTATGTAGTTTATTGTCATCATAGTTTAATTGAAAAAATGAATATTACCCTTTGGAAATCAAAATCATTAAAATTGGCAAAATTGAATTCAGAACCCCATAAATTATATTGCACATCAATGTAAACTTCTCTTTTAAATTGGTATTTGATTCCTAAAGCATGTAAGTAGTCTGTTCTATTGTAATTAACCTCTTGAAATGTTAATATTTCATCAAAATCATCTCTGCTAACCAAATATTCGTTTCCAATTGCTTTAATTCTTTTAGTGGAAAAATTAAAATATACTTTTTCCAATAATTCTTTCTCGATTTTAAAGTCAATGTGAGTACTATTTAAATTAATACTTTCTATTGAATCTCCTTCTCTATTGGTAATTTGATTTCTATAACCTAATGAAAAATTAAATTCTTTCCTTTGATTAAAGAGTTCATTTAGATTAACTTTCGTCCACTGAGAAAAAGTTAAAAAAGTTCTTTTTCTTGGCGTGCCTTGACCAATAACTTCACTAAAAAATGAAGTGTTAAAATTTATATTAAAATACTTCTTTTTATGCTTGTAGAATCCATCAACGAATAAGCCTACTCTGTTTGGTGTTGCATCTCCATACGGTAATGCATTAGAAAAAATAGGATTAAAATTCATGAGTGTAGGAGAAATATTTTGATTAAATATGTTTTGATCAGATATTATATCAAAAATTGAAATTGGTCTTACAACTGCATCATTAGAATAAATCGTATAAATAGAATTTAAATTTGACTCTGCCATGTCAATTCTTCTAGATTGTGCAGCAGAACTTCTAAAATTGGGGTCAACGTATCTGTAACCCAATGAAACATTAAATAAAGTGTCCAACTTTGAAAGTTCGCTTTTGTACTCAAAAAACATCCCTAACCTATTGTGTGAAACAGAGTCATGACCTACTTTGTGAGACCAACTTTTTTCAGATAAACCAGCCTGAATCTTACTACTTATATTAAATTTTTTAGCACTGTAATGGTGTATTAGTCCGAATTGATATATTGGATTTTTAACAGAACTCAGTTGTGTTCCACTATTTGGCAACTCATTAAGTATTGTATAGTTAAGTTCTGCAGAAATAGATTTACTAATCTGAGAATAAATAGTACCTCCAGATAAGAGCATATCACTTTGAAATGTATTTAATGTACTATTAAGTTGACTTGATCCTCTGGGTCTAGTAGTGAATAAATCAAACTCTAGTGTTCTTATAAATCGATCAAAATTATAGGAGAAATCAACTTGTAATCCTTGTAATCTCCATCTGTTATCTCGATAAAAGTTTTCATAGTCAATAATTGATTTATAGGAATTGTAAAGATCCGAACCATAAAGATGTAAATCTTCATCATTATTATATAGGGTATACCTATTTTGCTTCAAATAAATATCCCCAATTGAAAACCTCACATTGTTTTTAAGTGTGCCTCTAGCAGTTAATTGTCTTACATCTATTTCTGTACCAGAACCGAAAAAACCACCAAATTGATTTTGAACCCTAACTTGACTAAAAACTTCAATATTTGGAATAGGATTTACATGTACATTTAAATCCAATAAATTGTAACCACTGGACATACTGTTTGGAGAAATAGTATCCTCATTAGAAAGTACATTATCCCTAGAAAAATAAGATCTTCCTAAACCATCAAACCAAATTTTTTCATTTTGTTGACTAATTGATGATGAAGCCAGTTGAAAAATGGAAAAACTTATTAAAAATATTTTTAAGACGTAATTGTTCATTAAAACAAAAATTTAAGCTCTAACATAGTCTCGGTTCCTTTGAGGTTGTTGAATTCAAAGTTTGGATCATAATACTTATAGAAATTTTGTCTAAGAAAAAGCATTGCATTATCCCCTATCTTGTAATCAATACCACAACCAATAAGTGAATTTCTTTGATTTCTCTCAAAGTTTCTAACTGAATTTTTATTAAAAAAATGTTGAATCAAATTAATTGGACTTCCCAAAGAACTATTATTGTCACCTCCTTCAGTTAAATTATTACCTATAATACGTTCAATTCCAAGATTTAAAACCATGTAAGTATTTTCATTTAATTCTAAACTTAAATCTATTTCATTTGATAATTGACTAATTAACATTTCTAAATTGTACTTGGGAACATAAGTAAACGATTTACTGCACGAATTAAATCTTGTTAACAGAAAAATATAAAATTGATGATTGAAGATTGATCCGTTGTATTTAGCTTGAAATTCAATGTTGTTAAAATACTTTCTAAAATTTGATAACCCGTTATTATTGGTATCTATTAAATCCACATTTTCGAATACATTCCTGTAAGTTGAATTTAAATTATTGTATGGGCCCCAATCACGTGCAAATAAATACAATCTTGATAGTGTTTCAGAATTGACGTTATATCGGTAAGATAAACTTGGGCCTGATGTGTCAATTTCTGTAGACACTCCAATACCAGCATTAATTTTTAATTTTTTAAATGAATGTTCCGCATTGATACTAATTCCTTGTCGATTATTAGTATGATTCCCCAAGCCAATCATTGGACTGTTAAATTGAGGTCTGATTGTAGTAGCTCTGTTGTTAGCTCCTACATTTGGAAAAATTTCTAGAACGGTTGTGTTTAAAAAATTACCTGTGAGATTGACAAATTCTGAAGCAATTCTGTAAGCCTGAAAATCAATTGGGATTTTTTTATTCCTTGAAGTTTTTAGATTAGCAATAATAGCTTCTCCAAATTCAAAATTATTTTCTGGAGAATCATATGTTCCGAAACCACCTTCTATGGAAAAATAGAATGATTTCCATTTTTGTGAAAACTCTACCGTATTAATAGAATAAGTTCTTAAATCAAATGAAATGGTATCCACAAGATTAGTAGAGTTTAAAAAATTATAGGCAATATTCAAATCATTGATTTTTTTATTGATTTTAAAACAACTTGTGTAATTAGTTGACAACTCATTGAAATTTGATCTGTTAAACGGGGTTTTCCCAATAACACCTTTAAAAGAAAAATCAAATGGAAGATCTTGACCTTGAAGAAAAACCCCTTGAAAAGCCCTGTTCCCATAACGTAAACCATCATCAATTAATCCGTTATCATAATAACTTTTATATCTAAGTTCAGTTGTTTTAGTTAGTCTCGTCTGAGGTCTTCTGTGATATAAACTTTGCCTGTTAAATGACCTGTTACCCCAAACTGTCAATCTGCTTTGTCTATACCAATTTACACCACCCGAACTCAAATTAAAATTTCCGAATTTTGTTTTAAAAGAAGTTCTTAGATTAATACCCAGCTCTAGTGTTAAACTATTATTAATACTTTCTGGACCTTTATATAGACTGTTCAGCATAAAGTCTGCTCCAACAGTAACTTTATCTTTTGTAATTGCTCTTAATTTTAGAAGTAACATAGGCTCCCTAAACTGATCTCCAGAAAGAATAGCAAGTGTTTTACCCGAGTTATTTGGAAATACTTCTTTTTGATTCCTTACAAAACCCAGAAATCTGTAGAATCCAGTAAAACTAAGTTGACTTGATGGAGTCTTACTGTATTTAATATTACTTGAAAAGGGTGTCTGAATAAAGTCAGTAAAATGTTGTGAATGTAAACTCGTGAGAAGAAATACTGAAACAATCAGCGAAAAATATTTCAACTTTGATTCAATCATTAGTGTAATAACTACAATATATAAAATATTTGTTTTTATATATCCCTAACACATCTAAATCCTGTATGATTCATTCCAGTATCTTTTGAATGGGGCATTCTAGCAGAAACTCTATAGCTAGAACAATAACTATCATTACATAAAAAAGAACCTCCTCTAACCACTCTTTTTGGATCGTAAGGTTCGGATGGGAAATACCATGTTTCAGGCCCAGTAGGATTATCTGCTGTAGTAAAATTATCAAAGCTTTCATAATATCGATCGTCAAACCAATCAGCGCATATTTCCCATACATTACCTGCCATATCAAATAATCCATAGCCGTTTGCTGAATATTGCATTACAGGAGCAATTGAGGCAAACCCGTCTCGATTATCATTATAGGTTGGGAATATACCAGACCAATAATTACATTTTGGCCTCCCAACGTCTACGGGTTCATCTCCCCATGGATAAAGCTTATCTTCTAAACCTCCCCGAGCTGCCCATTCCCACTCGGCCTCGGTTGGTAGTCGTTTCCCACACCATTTAGCGAAAGCCACAGCATCATCATATGCAATATGAACTACTGGAAAATTATCTTTTCCGTCAAGATTGCTATTTGGACCAGTTGGATGCATCCAATTAGCTCCTTTAACCCATGACCACCATTGGGAATAATCAATTAAATTTTTAACTGATTTTGGAGCTACAAAAACTAATGATCCTGGCATTAAAAACTCTTCATCTGGCTTAGGTGTTTTGGGAGGAAGTTGATTTTTTAATTCATTCCAATCTATGTGTTTTTCTGCAACGGTAATGTAACCTGTCTCTTCAACAAATTTCGCAAATTGCTTATTGGTAACTTCATGAACGTCCATCAAAAAAGATTTTACTTTGACTTTATGTCTTGGAAATTCTCTCCTAAGAGCAAATTCTTTACTACTGGATCCCATTATGTACTCTCCTCCCTCAATTAAAATCATTTTTTCGACCATTTTTAAATTATCATACGATATATGGTCTAATGGTGAGGAAATCTCGATAGAATCATTTTCAAGTAGTAAAAATGAATTTCTGTTGTTCTTACAACAGGTTGATTCAGCATTCAAACTATCGCCAATTTCCGAATATGCTTTGGTTTCTATCTTTTTATTTTCACATGAAAAAAAAATTAGAAATAATAAAGAGAATATTACATTGATGAAATTTAGATTTTTCATATTAATATGTTGAATTGAACTCCGTTATCTTCTGATTTTTCCATGTTATGCCTTCTTCCCATTTGGGTGCTTTTACAGAAATTAAATACTTTTCCAAAATATTATTTAATTCTGCTGTTTTATCAGGTTTTTCTTTTGAAAGATCTTTCATCTCCGACAGATCATTGTGAAGATTATATAGTTCGACCTCGTTATTATCATTGTATTTAACTAATTTAAAATCACCAATTCTCATTGCTGAATGAGGTCTATTTAAGGCAATTTTATTTCTGTAGGGCACGTGAAAGAAAATTCCAGGAATGCTTCTTTTGATTGCACTATCTTGTCTAAATAATATTTTATGAAAGCTACCTCCGTCAATTTTATTCAATTGTTTAGAAAATCCAGAAATTTCAGCAATAGTTGGTAAAATATCTGAACCACTAATTGGAACATCAGACTGAGTATTTGGCTCAATTCCTGGACCTTTTATAATAAATGGAACTCTAACACCGCCTTCTAAAGCGTCCCATTTACCTCTACTCAAAGGATAGTTGTAACTTTTTACATAGGGTCTTGCCGCAGGTATATTTGGCACAGAACCATTATCCGATAAATAAATTATGTAAGTATTATTATCAATATTCAATTGACTTAATTTATCCATAACTAAACCTAAGCTACTGTCCAAATTATGAGTCATGGCAGCAAAGCCAACATTATCATGTCTTACCCCTTTTGGCTTTTTATCAAAATGAGAAAAACTATGTTCAGTTGTTTCTAATGTGGCGTGTACAGCATAATGAGAAATTTGAAGGTAAAAAGGAGATTTATCTTTAGCATTATTCTCAATAAATTCTAATGCATTATGAGTTATTGAAAATATTTTTTTTGGATTTTCTTTCTTAGTTGTTTCCCATTGTTCAGGACTATTTACAAAACCACCATCTTTATTTTTAGTAGGCCCATCACTTATGTCATATCCTAAGAGGTTAGGGTTACTTCCCATTCCCCACTTTCCAAAATGTGCTGTACGATACTGATTATCTACACTTTTAAGCATTTTTGGAATACTCATCAAATTTTCATGGTCAATATGATCGGTATTCATACCAACTCTTATCAATGACATTCTTGCTGGAGATTTACCAAATTGAATACTATATCTTGATGGAGCACAAACTGGGGCTGAGGAGTAAGCATTTGAAAATTTAATTCCATTTTGAGCTAAAATTTCCAAATTTGGTGTTTCATGGTAATCACTTTTAGATAAAGGTTCTTTATTCATCATTTGAACAGAAGTTCCATTCCAACCCTGATCATCAACTAGAAAAACAATAAAATTAGGAGATTTGGTCTTGTGTTTGTTGGGTACATTTACACATGAAAACAACATTATATAAATAGTAATAAAAATTAATGATATGACGACATTTTTATTCAGAATCATCATAACATTATTCATTTTTTCATTTTTATTCTCTTACCGTTTTCATCATGAATATCTCCAAAAGTCATGTTAGGTGCTTTATTAATAGCTTTTGGATTGTCAATTCTTCTACCCAGTTCATCAGGTATTTTATTGGCATTTTTAATTCTTTCATTTAATACAATTGTTAAAGAATCTAACAAGGGCTTATATTCAAAATTATTAGCCAAATTCATAAGTTCATTTGGATCAGATAAATGATCATATAACTCAAAACCAAATTCACCATTATTTCCCCACATTGTTATTCTATGTTGATTAGTTTTCATGGAATATCCATTATTAAGTCTTGTTAATGCGTTTTTTCTGACTTCTGATTTTTCACCGACTAAAATTGGCTTTAAACTTCTGCCAACAACATGTTTTGGTGTTTTTATATCTGTTAAATCCATCAATGTTGGATAAAGATCTAAAAGCTCAACTGGAGACTTAATTATTTTTCCTCCTTCAATATTTGGAGCATAAATTATAAGTGGAATTCTAGTAGCATTTTCAAAAAGTGTTAATTTCTGCCAGTGTCCATGTTCTCCCAAATGATATCCATGATCAGATGTGAAAACAACAATGGTGTTTTTATCCAATCCTGTTTCTTTTAATTTTTGAAGTACTCTTCCAACTTGAGCATCAACAAACGATACGGTGGAATAGTAGGCTTCCTTAATTTCTTTAGCTAGATCCACATCTAAGTCTACTTGGTTGTATTTAGCTCTTATGGTTTTTGCTGCTGGAACAGGGATTGTTTTTAGATAATCATCAGAACTTTTTTGTATTACCATTTCTTCTCTATTGTATAAATCAAAATATTTTTTTGGTGCCACAAAAGGGGTATGTGGTCTAAAAAAACCAACAGCCAAAAAAAATTGATGACCATTATTAGCGAAATTTTCAATCATTTTTATGGCCTCAGAAGCACCTATGCCGTCAGTTTGTTCATTATCCTTCCCATCAGCTGCTAACCAACTTAACGTTCCACCATATCTCCTTTCAGATAATGTGTTGATTTTATACTCTTCCACCTTGTCTCTCCCATAGGGGTTTATGGTTTGGTCCCAAGAGTAAATATCGTCAGCTCCCGATGTGCCAATGGCGCTTGGATTATCATAGTGAAATATTTTACCAATTCTGACCGATTGATATCCCTGTTGTCTAAATCGTTGACC
>CAZJVX010000048.1:0-10058 GCA_964549345.1 uncultured Flavobacteriales bacterium
AAACTTTATTTCCAATTGAAATAAATTTTACACATTTGTCAAAATTAACACAATAAAATGAGTAAAGTACATAATTACAGCGCAGGTCCTTGTATACTTCCACAGGAAGTATTTGAACAGGCATCAAAGAGCATTGAGAACTTTAACGATCTTAACCTCTCTTTAATTGAAATTTCGCATAGAAGTAAAGATTTTGTAGAAGTGATGGACGAAGCCCGTTATTTAGTCAAAGAAGTATTAAATGTTCCAGATAATTATGATGTACTTTTTTTACAAGGTGGGGCAAGCTTAGGATTTTTAAAAGCTGCTTACAACATGATGAGGACAAACAAATGTGGAGGATATCTAGTTACAGGTGCATGGGCTAAAAAAGCGGCCAAAGAAGCTAATTTTATGGGAAATAGTAAAATCGTAGCTTCTTCGGAAGATCAGAATTTCAACTACATTCCCAAAAACTATGAAGTAACAAGTGATCTAGATTATTTTCACGTCACATCAAATAATACCATTTTTGGAACGCAAATAAAAGATTTTTACTCTGGAGATGTCCCTCTTGTATGTGACATGTCTTCAGATATTTTTTCAAGAAAAATAAATGTAAGTGACTTTGATTTAATTTATGCTGGGGCACAAAAAAACATGGGACCCGCAGGAACAACGGTTTACATTTTCAATAAAGACATTCTAGGAAAAAGTAGTGTGGCGATTCCTACCATGTTAGACTTAAAAACACATGCTGATAAGGACTCTATGTTTAATACTCCACCTGTATTTTCCGTTTATGCATCCATGTTAACATTAAGATGGTTAAAAAGCATAGGAGGTTTAGATTCTATAGAAGAAATAAACAATCAAAAGGCTGAACTTGTATATAACGAAATTGATACAAATCCATTATTTAGTGGAACCGCTGAAGTGGAAGACAGAAGTACCATGAATGCTACCTTTAGATTAAATAATGAAGAACTCAATGAAGAATTTATGTCCATGCTCTCAGATGCAAATATTAGTGGATTAAAAGGACATCGATCTGTTGGAGGATTTAGAGCGTCCATGTATAATGCGATGCCATTAGAAAGTGTCAAAACACTAGTTGATGTAATGCAAGAATTAACAAACAAAAAAGGATAAAATGAATATACTCGCTAATGACGGTTTATCGAACTCTGGAATTAACGCCCTTAAAAATGCTGGCTTCAATGTGATCACAGATAAAGTTGAGCAAATCAATTTAATTGAATACATAAATGCTAACTCTATAGAAGTAATTTTAGTTAGAAGTGCTACCCAAGTAAGAAAAGACATCATTGATCAGTGTTCTTCACTCAAAATAATTGGAAGAGGAGGCGTTGGAATGGATAATATAGATGTAGATTATGCTAGGGATAAAGGAATACTTGTGATCAATACCCCAGCTGCTTCTTCACAATCTGTTGCCGAATTGGTAATGGCTCATTTATTTAACATTTCAAGATTTGTATATGATTCCAATAGGAATATGCCAACTGAAGGAAATACCTCTTTTAAAGCGCTAAAGAAAAAATATGCTAAAGGAAGTGAGTTGAGAGGAAAAACCTTAGGTGTTATTGGCTTTGGGAGAATTGGACAATTTACAGCGAAATATGCTCTTGGTAATGGGATGAAAGTGGTGGCTTTTGATCCATTTTTACCAGAAGTGGCCTTATCCATTGACATAGCTGAAAAAAAAGTAGACGTTCGCATAAAAACTACAGATTTAGAAACACTTTTAAAGAATTCAGATTACATTTCAATGCATGTGCCGATGCCTGCAGATAAAAAGCCTATTATTTCTAAAAATGAATTTGATTTGATGAAAGATGGTGTTAAAATAGTGAACGCAGCAAGAGGTGGAGTTATTGATGAAGACGATTTAATAGAGGCAGTTAATAGTGGAAAGGTAGGGGCTGTAGCACTTGATGTTTTTGTTGGCGAACCACAACCAAGATTAGATGTTCTTGCGCTACAGAACACATCATTAACTCCTCATATTGGAGCTGCAACAACAGAAGCTCAAGACAGAATTGGAACCGAGTTAGCGGAAAAAATAATAGATTTTTACCAAAAATAATTTTGTTAAATTGCCATTAAAATGGCAGATATCGTTCCATTCAAAGCAGTCAGACCAAAGAGAAGTAAGGTTCATTTAGTCTCTTCTAGACCCTACTATACTTATGAAAAAAGTCATTTAAAGGCTAAATTAGAGACAAATCCTTACTCATTTCTACATGTTATCAATCCAGAGTTTAAGAAAAACCATGGTACAAAACCAAATAGCATTGAACGATTTAACTTAGTTAAAGATCAATACGAAAAATTCAAAGTAAACAACCTGTTTGTACGGGACGAAAAGTTATCTTTCTATGTATATAAACAAACCACACCATCAGGTGAATTCACAGGGATAATTGCAGGAGCGTCAGTTTTAGATTACAGTGATGGTTTAATCAAAAAGCATGAAAACACTATCTTAAAAAGAGAAAACCTGTTCAAGAAATACCTTGATGTTTGTCATTTTCATGCAGAACCTGTCCTTTTGTCTTATGCATTCAATGATGAAATAGCAAATATTATATCCTCAAAAAAAGTGGAGAGACCTGAATATGAATTCACCACAACAGATAATAAAAATCATGAATTATGGATAATAGATGAGCCTATTATAATTGATAAACTAGTTGAAGCTTTTAAAAAAGTAGATAAAATATATATTGCAGATGGTCATCACAGAGCTTCGTCTTCAAAGTTGTATTTTGAAGGTCACCAAGACAAGCAATCCAGTAAATATTTTTTATCCTTGTTAGTGGACACCAAAAATGTCCACATCATTGAATTTAACAGATTGATTAAAAATATATTCCCACATAATAAAGATACCTTATTCAAAGCATTGAACGAAAATTTTGTATTATCAAAAGGAGAACTTAATGAAGTTTCTCCATCCAATAAAAGAGAAATTGGGATGTATTTTAATAAAAAATGGTATTTACTCACTATTAAAAAGGAACTGCTAAAGAACCTAAGCTTTAAACAAAAACTAAATAGTCAACTGGTTTCAGATTTTATCTTGAAATCCATATTAAATATTCCTGATCTAAGAAAAGACAAAAGAGTTGAATTTATAAGTGGAATTGATACAAACCAAAACACATTTTCAAAAATAGATAAGCTTGAAAATGGAATGTTGCTAAAATTATTTCCACACACTATGGATGAAATAATTCAAATAGCTGATTTGGAAGAAACTATGCCACCCAAAAGCACATGGATTGAACCCAAAATAAGAAGCGGAGTAACCATTTATGAATACTAGCTTATAACGTCTTTGACTTTATCTGCAGCTTCTCTTAATGTAATAGCAGAATGAACATTTAACCCTGAATTGTCAATGATGGATTTAGCTTCAATAGCATTTGTACCTTGTAATCTAACTATGATTGGAACAGGGATGTTTCCAATACTTTTATAAGCCTGTACAATACCATTTGCAACGCGATCACACCTAACAATTCCACCAAAAATATTAACTAATATTCCTTTAACATTGTTATCTTTTAAAATGATGTTAAAGGCCTTTTCAACCCTATCAGCATCAGCTGTACCACCCACGTCAAGAAAATTTGCAGGATCACCACCGCTTTGTTTTATGATGTCCATTGTGGCCATAGCCAATCCCGCACCATTTACCATACAACCCACATTCCCATCAAGATTCACATAATTTAAACCCGCTTTATCTGCTTCTACATCCATGGGATCTTCTTCCGAAAGGTCTCTTAATTCAGCGTAATCTTTATGTCTGTATAATGCGTTATTATCTAAAGTAACTTTAGAATCAACAGCTAAAATTCGGTCATCACATGTTTTTAGAACTGGATTTATTTCAAACAATGAGGCATCACAACCTTCATATGCAGCATAAAGAGATCTAACAAATTTGACCATTTCTTTAAATGATTTTCCACTTAAACCAAGGTTGAACGCAATCTTTCTACATTGGAATGGAGTAATACCAACTTTGGGATCAATTTCTTCTTTGTGTATTAGATGGGGAGTTTGTTCAGCTACTTCTTCAATATTCATTCCCCCTTCAGTTGAATACATGATTATATTTCGAGAAGTTTCTCTATTCAATAAAACAGACATGTAAAACTCACTTGTTTTGTCAAAATCAGGAGCATAGGCATCTTCTGCTATCAATACCTTATTTACTTTTTTTCCTTGACTAGATGTTTGTGCAGTAACTAAATGACCTCCAATTATAGCTTTCACTTTATCTTCTACTTCCCCTTTTCCTTTTGCAATAACTACACCGTGAGAGCCTGTTTCTGTAATGGTACCCTTACCTCTACCCCCAGCATGAATTTGTGCTTTGACTACAAACCAATCTGTTCCGGTATCTTTTTGTAGCTCGTCAGCTGCTTTGAGTGCATCAGAAGGATTATCTACTACGATACCTTCTTGTATGGCCACACCATAACTTTTTAAAATTGATTTTCCTTGATATTCGTGAAGATTCATTTGTGTGATTTTAATTTTCAGTAAAAGTAAAAATTTGAAAATTCCAATCATCTAAATAGTTAAATAAAATTGTCCACAAATAAAAAAATCACATTACGGAGTTAAAATCGATAAAGTAGTTAAATTTGAATTAATGATTCAGACAAGTAAACTGACAAAACATTTTGGAGAGTTAGAAGTTCTAAAAGGGATTGATCTTAGCATTAATGAAAAAGAAATTGTCTCCATTGTAGGTAAAAGTGGTGCAGGAAAAACTACATTGTTGCAATTAATCGGAACACTTGAAAAACCTACTTCAGGTTTTGTCTCAATAGAAGGTAAAGATTTAAGGAAATTCAAAGAAAAAGAGTTAGCTAAATTTAGAAATCAATCCATTGGTTTTGTTTTTCAGTTTCATCACTTATTACCTGAATTTTCAGCGCTAGAAAATACTTGTTTACCAGCTTATATTGCTAAAAAGAATAAAAAGGATTCCATTGAAAGAGCTAAATTTCTTCTTCATACGCTTGGACTAAATAAAAGAATAAATCACAGACCCAGTGAGTTATCGGGTGGTGAGCAGCAAAGAGTTAGTATTGCAAGAGCCTTAATGAACGAACCTAAAGTCATTCTTGCTGACGAACCCAGTGGTAATTTAGATACGAAAACTGCTGATGAGATACATAATCTCTTTTTTAAATTGAGAGAAGAGCTGGGACTAACTTTTGTAATAGTTACTCATAATATAAAACTTGCCGAACTAGCAGATCGTAAAATTGTAATGAAAGACGGTTTAATTGTCCCGAATTAAAAAGAAGGACACGACATAGTCCTGTAGCTTTTGATTTTAGGCTTACAATAAAACTTGTAAGCTAGTGAAACTTCATGAGAACCACCAGACTGAGGAGTCAACTGTGAAGTAGTGATATCGTAGCTATACCCTATTCTTAAGTGCTCTGACTCTAATCCTAACGTAAGTATGAAAGAATCTCTATTTCTATACCAAAAACCAACAACATAGTTTCCGCTTTTATAGTAAAGTCCTAAGTTGATTTGGGTGAATTCTGCTTGTTTAGAAAGTAAAACACTAGGAGAAATACTCTCACCTTTTGAAGTGTAAAGGGAATTTGAAGCCAAATCAAATTCAGTACCTAAATGAATGGTATAACGCATTGGAAGACGAGTGTCGCTAAGTGAATTTGTTCTAAGGCTTTCATCCGGTTCTAACAAATGATGAGCAACAAAACCCATATAAAATCTATCCGTGTAACCTAATATACCAGCAGAGAAATCAAAGAAGTTTACTGGCTCGAAGTTGAGAATTTCTTGCGTTCCAAACACGAAACCTCTTCTAGAGTGAATTTGGTCCCCAAATGTCATTTTATTGGTATTCGCTGCTTTTTGGATATATGAGCCTTGTAAAGCATAATTGATGGTGAAGGATCTAGAGACGTGTTGGTGATAAGCATAAGATAAATTTACTTGATTAGTAACTAAAACACCGTTCCCAACTTGATCACTTAAAACGGATAAGCCTATACCACCTTTTAAATTATCAAAGTATTTATCGAATGAGGCTGCAGTGGTAATGAACGCACCTGGAAAAGCGGGCCATTGATTTCTATAGTTCATCACAAAACGAGGACACTTGTTAGTCCCACTAAATGCAGGGTTTAAATAAATAGGATTAGAATAAAATTGAGTGAAGATTGGGTCTTGCCCATACGTTTGATTAATCCACGAAGAGGTAAGTAGAATGATAAAACAACAAAGCTTTACCGATGAAAATAAAACCATAAATTTACTACTCCTCATTAAAGCTAATCTTTAATATCCCTTGATTATTTCCTCTAAAATAACAATTAAATCTGATTTTTATAACGCACAATATTTAAAGAATTTATCTGATTCAGATAATTCCAGAATCATTTACTTAAGTGCTACATTTTTATATCTTTAGTGTTAATTGATTAAAATATTTTAAAAACAAATTATCATGAGTGAATTTCCCTGGCATAAGAGCTATCCTGATTTTGTGAAAAAAACAACAGAAATTAATTACAATAGTATTGTTGAAATATATGAGCAATCCATCAAAAAATTCGGACCAAAAGTAGCGTTCAAAAACATGGATGTTGAAATCAGCTTCAACGATGTTGCGGCAAGAGTAGATGAATTAGTTTGGTATTTTCAAAACAAAACCAACTTAAAAAAGGGAGATAAAATTGCGCTACAAATGCCCAATTTATTACAATATCCTATTGTGATATTCGCTGCATTAAAAGCAGGGTTAGTTATAGTAAATACAAATCCTCTTTATACGTCTGACGAAATGCTTCACCAATACAATGATTCTGGAGCAAAAGCCATCATTATATTAGAAAATTTTGCAAGTAAACTCGAAGTTATCCTATCAAAAACAAAAATAGAAACCGTTATAGTTTCTACCATTGGCGACATGTTGGGTGGGCTTAAAGGTGGAATAGTAAACTTTGTGATCAGAAATATTAAAAAAGATGCTGACGGTAATCCTATGGTACCTAAGTTTAATTTACCAAATAGTAAAAATCTAAAACAAATTCTCAGAGAATCAGCTGGAAAAAAAGGATCTCCAGTAGAATTGGGAAAGGATGACACCGCATTTCTGCAATATACAGGAGGAACAACAGGTGTATCTAAAGGTGCTGAGTTAACACATGGAAATATCTGTGCTAATGTTTGTCAAGTTGAAGAGTGGATTGGAAACAGCATTGATGAAGGAAATGAAACCATCATAACGGCTTTACCCCTATATCATATTTTTGCATTGACAGCTAATTGCATGACTTTTTTCAGATACGGTGCCAAAAATATTTTAATCACTAATCCTAGGGATATGAAATCTTTTTGTGCTGATCTTAAAAAGAATCCATTTACTGCCATTACTGGTGTTAATACCCTGTTTATTGGTTTAATGAATCAAGAAGTATTCAAACAACTTGATTTCAAAGGATTGAAATTAGCTTTAGGAGGCGGAATGGCCGTTCAAGATGTTGTGGCTGATCAATGGGAAAAACTAACAGGATGTGCACTTCTAGAAGCATATGGTCTTTCTGAAACTAGTCCTGCGGCCACTATTAACCCTTACAATGGAAAGCATAAACGTGGAACCATTGGACTTCCCCTTCCTAATACTGATGTGAAAATATTTGATGATAATTTAAAAGAAGTTGCTCAAGGAGAACCCGGAGAAATTGGAATTAAGGGCCCTCAAGTAATGAAAGGATATTGGAACAGAGAAGAAGACACAAAAAACTGTTTTCATGGAGAATATTTTTTAACAGGAGATATCGGTACTATGGATGAAGAAGGATATTTTAAAATTGTTGACCGTAAAAAAGAAATGGTTCTAGTATCTGGATTTAATGTGTATCCAAATGAAGTTGAAAAAGCAATATCCGAACATCCTAAAGTGCTTGAAGTGGGTGTAAGAGGAGAAAAAAATGAAGACGGGACTGAATTCGTGAGAGCATTTATTGTTAAGAAGGACAAAAGTCTCACAGAAGAAGAGGTAATTGAATTTAGCAGAACTAAGTTAACTAATTATAAAGTCCCAAAAAGCATCAGTTTCAGAGAGGAATTACCAAAGTCAAATGTAGGTAAAATATTGCGTAGACTACTTGAGTAATCTTAAGTGGATCACTTAAACATTCTACCTACTATAGGCCTGATAAAAATAAAATTTCTTATTTCAATTGATGAATTCAAAGGCTTGGTTGGAAAACCGGATGATGAAGAACTGATCAGAAAAAAAATAGGTGAATTAAACTCAAAAATTCTTCACTGCAATAGCATTAGACTAACAGCTTCCTTTTATGAGTAACGTGATTGGAAGTTAACCAGCCTTACTGTAAATAATGGAAACTTCCACTAGGATAATAATTACTTATTTCACATATCACAGCATACCTTTTTAAAACTGAGTAAAACGTTGAATTTAGGTCATTATATTTCTGATGATTTCAAAGACAAATAATACACTTCTACTACCTTATTTTTGAGGAAAAAAAACATCAGTTTTTGGTCTGAAAGCGATCAATTATAGGAAATACAGTGGGGTATAATTTAAGTTTGGATTACCCCAACTTTATAAGACTTTATATCCTCATTTTGGTCCGAAGCAGCTATGCCAATAGAAATCCATTTTCTTGTTTGAACTGGATCTATGATAGCATCTACCCATAATCTTGCCGCAGCATAATAGGGAGAAGTTTGATCATCATATTTCTTTTTAATTCTATTAAATAACTCTTGTTCTTTTTCTTTAGAAATTTCTTCTCCTTTAGATTTTAACGAAGCCATTTCAATTTGCAGTAAAACCTTTGCCGCCTGAGCACCTCCCATTACCGCAATTTCAGCTGTTGGCCATCCTACAATTAATCTGGGATCATAAGCCTTGCCACACATAGCATAATTTCCTGCTCCATATGAATTACCCATAACTATAGTGAACTTGGGTACTACAGAGTTGGACATGGCATTAACTAATTTCGCTCCATCTTTGATTATACCTCCGTGTTCTGACCTACTTCCCACCATAAATCCACTAACATCTTGTAAGAAAACAAGCGGAATTTTTTTCTGATTACATATCATCACAAAACGTGCAGCTTTATCAGCGCTATCACTGTAAATAACACCACCAAATTGCATTTCCCCTTTTTTAGTCTTAACCACTTTTCGCTGGTTAGCTACAATTCCAACAGACCAACCATCAATTCTTGCATATGCACAAACTATGGTCATACCATAATCTGACTTATACTCTGTGAACTTAGAATCATCTACAAGCAGATTAATGATATTCTTCACATCATAATTATCTGTTCTTTGAATCGGAAATGTACCATGTAAATTACTTATACTTTGAGAGGGAGATTTTGATTTTGCTCTGTTAAATCCTGCTTTTGGTTTATCTCCCAACCTATTCATCATATCTTTAATTGTGGCTAAACATTCTTTATCATCTTTACACTTGTAATCAGTCACACCACTTATTTCACAATGAGTTGTTGCACCACCTAACGTTTCATTATCTACCACTTCACCGATAGCTGCTTTTACTAAATATGATCCAGCCAAAAATATGCTTCCTGTTTTTTCTACAATTAACGATTCATCACTCATTATTGGTAAATAAGCACCACCTGCTACACAGCTCCCCATAATTGCTGCAATTTGAGGAATTCCCATTGCACTTAACTTAGCGTTGTTACTGAAAATTCTTCCAAAGTGTTCTTTATCAGGAAAAATTTCATCCTGCATAGGCAAATAGACTCCTGCACTATCTACTAAATAGATGATAGGTAGTTTATTTTCCATAGCTATCTCTTGGGCTCTAAGATTTTTTTTACCAGTGATAGGAAACCAAGCGCCCGCCTTTACAGTAGCATCATTAGCCACAATTACGCATAATCTTCCGCTAACATATCCTATAACGACAACAACTCCACCTGCTGGACAACCTCCATGTTCTGTATACATTTCGTACCCTGCAAATG
>CAZJVX010000049.1:0-10048 GCA_964549345.1 uncultured Flavobacteriales bacterium
TCCAATTGTGATGTACTCGGACAGTTTAATTTACTGGGAAATATCCAATTTATAAATCAACCAACTACAGGGAGTTTAGTGGTGAAAAATTGTTCTGGAGACTCTACTATCCTAAATCCACCATTTACTAGTCCCATGAATTACAGCATAAGCAATATTGTAGGAGATGGAACAACAAATTGTCAAGTAGAAGCTTACTTTACAGATTCTTTACAGTGTACTATTCAGGGTTCCAGTTTTACCGAACCAACATGTGTTTGTACCATCAATACTATAAATCATTCTTTTTCTACTTGCGATACCATAAACCAAACCTTTGATATTGCAGGAATTGTGGATGTAATTTTACCCCCAACTACAGGGCAATTAGTAGTGAAGAATTGTTCAGGTGATTCTACTATAATTTCTCCCCCATTTAATAGCCCTATTTCATTTACTATTTCTGGTATAAATGCAGATGGCACACAAAACTGTACACTTACTGCTTACTTTACAGATGACCCAAGCTGCAGTATTATCTCTTTTCCATTTCTTGAGCCCAATTGTCTTTTACCTTGTCAATTTATAGATGTAACAACTGCAATGGATTCTTGTACAGCTACTGGTCTTCACTACAGCGGTTTAATCACCTTCCAGAATCAACCATCATCAGGTCAACTTATTGTTTCAGATTGTAATGGAAATCAACAAGTTTTTAATCCCCCCTTCTTTTCTCCTACATCATATGAAATACATGACGTTATTCCTAATGGAGTTCCTTGTCAAATGACCGCTTATTTTACTGCAGACACAACATGTACCCATGTGACCCCATTTACACCAGATGATATTCCTTTCATCAGCACAGAAATGGATACTTCTATTTGTATTGGTGAACAAGTAGAGTTGTATGTGGATACGATTTCTGGAGGATTGTTGGTAGATCAATTTACGATGATATTCAATCAAGCTTTTTCATATACTTCTACGGTGACCACACAGCCAGGTATGTATTATGCGGAGATCAGTGGTACGTATACAGCCGTTGGTATGCCCCACATAAGAGATGCTGCATTTAATTATGGAGCATTTAATCCGCCATTACAACACAGCGAGTGGAAGTGGAATGGACAAAATCCAAATACCCAATCCATTGTACCAACGATATATAATCCAAATCATGTATATCAATTTTTCTTTCAGGGTGGAGCAGTTCAGAATTTCGCCTTTTCAGAACTCCAAGCGAATTGGTATAATGATAATCATGGTCAACTGGATTTTAAAATTTATTATCTAGGAAATATGTATTGGTCAAATGGGGTTACCTCACTAAATAATCTTATTACTCCAACCGTATCTTCAGATTACATCGTATACATAGATTATGTGAACGGCTGTACATCAACTGATACGGTACAAGTAGTTGTGAGTGACCTTCAATATACCTCACAATCTACATCTGTAACCTGTATTGGCTTGCATGATGGATTAATTGATATTGATTTTAGCGGAGGGCTTGAACCACTGAATTATAATTGGTCTCATACTGCGCTAAATACGGATTCATTAATGGCTTTGGATACAGGTACTTATCAACTTATTGTTACGGATAGCATTGGGTGTTCAGACACTATTGTAACCACTATTACTGGCCCCCAGTTAATCACTATTAATCAAATAGATACCATCAGAGAATTATGCTTTGGTGATTGCTCAGGCCAAATGACGGTGAGCGCTACTGGAGCATATTTTTACAGCGTAGATAGCATAAACTTTCAAGCAGATAGCAGCTTTAGCGGACTCTGTAGTGGAAATTATAATGTGTATTTGAGGGACTCATCTGGATGTCAAAATTTGGCTCCGTTTTCTTTAATAAGTCCACCGGAAATTCTACTTACACCCTCAAATGATACTACAGTGTGTATTGGGGGTACAGCCAATGTGAATGTTCAAGGTACTGGAGGTACAGGAGGTTTAACTTATTTTACTAATAATTTCCCGTCATCCAATAGCCAAATTATTACTCCCCTGCTAGATTCTATTTTTTGCATTAGTGCCGTAGATGCAAACGGATGTAGATCTGATACTCATTGTATTAATGTGGCTATTTTCCCACCCTTACAAATTGCTTCAATCAACGATATAGATATATGTATTGGAGATACCATTATTGTTTTAGCTCAAGTCAGTGGAGGTAGTGGAGTAACATATAATTACAGTTGGACTCCCTCAAATTCAAGTGATTCCATCGTTTTACTTTATCCAAGTTCAACTCAACAATATACGCTTACCGTAAGTGAAAATTGTGAAACGCCAGTTACTTCGGAAGATTTTGAAATTGTGGTAAATCAGTATCCAGTTGCTGATTTTTCTGCAGATGTGCTTTCTTCATGCTTGCCGCTAGAAACTACGTTCAGTAGTGTCATATCGCCTTCAACAGGTAGTTGTCTTTGGGATTTAGGTGATGGAACATCATCAACAACTTGTAGTACAGTTTCTCATGTTTATGTTGATTCTGGATGTTATGACATTAGTTTGCAAGTGATATCTACAGAGGGATGTACTACCCTTGTAGATAAATCTCAATACGTATGTGCTAGAGATATTCCTATACCCATATTTGATTGGGATCCAGACACTTCTACGATGATGAATACCTATGTAGAATTTTATAATTTTTCCATTGGAGCTACTGGGTACCAATGGCAGCTCGATGTGAATGGAAATATATCTACCACTACTGAGGAAGAGTTCCATTACACATTTCCAAATTTACAATCCGGGACTTACCCCATATGTTTGACTGCGTCTAATGATTTTGGATGTGATTCAACTGTATGTGATGAAGTAAGAATTTTAGATCATTTCTTTATTTACACACCCACTGGATTCACACCAGGTGATGAGGATTTATTAAATAATGAATTTTTACCAGTAATTTACGGTGCACAACCTAATTCTTACCTTCTTCAGGTTTTTGATAGATGGGGTGGGTTGATCTTTGAATCTAATGATACTGGTTACGGCTGGAACGGTAATCACCAACAAACAGGTGAACGTTGTCCTCTGGGTGTGTATGTATGGAGAATCACGGTAAGGGATGAATATTCACCAACTTTGTATGACTACGTTGGAAATGTGACTTTAATAAGATAATCACTTATTTGGATCATTGAAAGGTCGTCTTAATATCTTAAGCGATTTGGCATCAAAATCTTTGATGTACGTCCATCGTGCACCGTCCCATTTAAATGCGTCAAAACTCAAATCTGTTACATACCAATCAGGAAAATCTTTTAAATGAGGGGAAGTAGGTACTAAATGATCAAAAATGATGTAATTTTCTTTCCTTATTTTATCGTGCTTTAGTGACATGTATGATTGCTTATTATATTGAAGCACAACTCTTTTTTTAGTTCTTTGGTTTGGATATACAAACATTGAATTCCCAAATTGTAATTTACTTTTTTTAAACTCGAGAATTTCAATAATTTTTTTATTTGAAAACATATCATTTCCATCCCACCCAAGGAGCGTATAGTATGTTTTATTTTTTTTGATTACAGGTATTATTTTGTAGTATAATGCTCCAAACCATGAATTTTCACTTAAGATGGCAAACTCTATTTCAGGTATTGTTTTTTGATGATCTTTTAATTTAATTACCGAACCATCTTCTTTGTTAATCCAACATTCATAAAATTGGGTCTGATTTTTTTGTTGAATGTTCCAGTTGAATATTCGAAATATTCCATCTGGGGATTTAACAGTGCTCATAAAATTGGAAAGGCTGTCAAATTCATATTCAAATGACTCAGGATGCTTAATTACAAAATCAAGTGTAGCTTTAAAATTGTTATTGTATTTTTCAACAAGTTGAGTATTTTTTTCAGTTTGAACTTGTTTTAGAATTGAAATTAAGGAGTCTTCAAGCTGTTGTATGGTTTGTCCAATATGTAATTGGGATAGAAATAAAAAGGATATTGAAATAAACCACTTCACTTAAGCAAAATAATCAAAAAATAGACCAAAATTAATTTAGGTGTAAGCTATCTTTCTTTGCCAATAAATCAACTTCATCTTCAGGCCAATCTTCATCAGACACACAACAATCTACAGGGCAAACAGCTGCACACTGGGGTTCTTCATGAAATCCTTTACACTCTGTACATTTGTCGGTGACAATAAAATAAACGTCCATGTCTACAGGTTCATTCGGATTATCTGAATCAACAGTGATCATTGAGTTTTTTCCAGTGTAGGTACCTTTTAATGATGTTCCTTCTGAAAACTTCCATTCTGCACCACCTTCATAGATTGCCATATTTGGACATTCAGGCTCGCAGGCACCGCAATTTATACATTCATCAGTTATTTTTATGGCCATTCTGCAATGGTTTATATTTTTGCAAATATAGAAATTGAATATGACTACAAATACTTTTGTTGATAGAAAAGCTGCGTTATCTCAGTGGGGAGCTTCATTAAGATGGTTGTTAAAATCAGATGAGTGGAATGGTTATGAAATGGGAATTGAAGAAAGTATTTACAATGAATTTAAATCGGTAGTTGATTTAGCTAATGTGAAAAATCCTTGGTTTACAGAAAAAATGATCCATCATTCGTTATCTGTATGGTCAAATCAGATTACAGCAGTAAATTTAGATAACTGGCTAAATAGATACCCTATACCAAATCACTCTTCTTCTAAATCAATATTGCTCATTTTAGCAGGAAATTTACCTATGGTGGGATGGCATGACTTTATTTGTTGTTTTCTGTTAGGTTTTAAGGTAAAGATTAAACTATCAAAAAGTGACGATGTGATTATTCCATTTATGATTAAAATTCTGTCATTATTTTCCATTGATCTTATGAAAGAGATTGAGATAGTTAATGGTAAAGCAAAAGATTATGATATGGTGATTGCTACAGGAAGTAATAATACCAATAGATACTTTGAATATTATTTTGGAAAAACCCCACACTTATTTAGAAAAAATAGAACGTCAGTTGCAATAATTGACAATCAAACCACAGAAGATGATCTGAACAATCTTTCTAAAGATGTCTTTGATTATTTTGGATTAGGTTGTAGATCTGTAACTAAGTTGTATATAAAAAAAGGGTTTGATATAAATTCCATATTTAAATCCTTTTATCATGCTAAAGAGGTAATGAATCATGTAAAATACATGAACAATTACGATTATAATAAAGCCATTTATCTGCTCGAAGATATTTCATTTTTGGACAATGGGTTTATGATTCTTAGAGAAAATGAAAATTTACATTCACCAGTTAGTGTGGTCAATTATGAGTATTTTGAAAACATAGTTGAATTGAATGAAAAATTAAAGTATATTAAAGACGAAATCCAGTGCAGAGTAGGAATAGGAGGTATTACTTATGGAAAAGCACAGAATCCCTCACTTTCTGATTATGCTGACGGAGTTGACACCATACAATTTTTAATTAATAATTTAAATTAACAGACATGAACGCACATCAAATTCAAGAGAGATTAAAAGAAGGTAACAAAAGATACGTGAGTGATCTAGAAAACCCCTCAAGCGATAAGGAATTAAGAGGTTCTTTAACGGGGGGACAACAACCCTTTGCAATAGTATTAAGTTGTGCTGACTCTAGAGTTGTACCAGAAATGATATTTGACTGTAATATTGGTGAACTATTTGTAGTTAGAGTTGCGGGAAATATTGCAAATAAAAGTTCAATTGCAAGTATAGAATATGCGGTTGCACATCTAAATTGTAAATTGATATTAGTTTTAGGACATGAAAGTTGCGGAGCTGTTACCGCCGCAGTTAATGGAGGAGATAATGGGCCAAATTTAAATCACTTGACTGATCATATTGCAAATGCAGTACAAGCTGGACAGGATAAGGAACTTGCAGATGTAATTAAAATTAATGCGGCTGATAACGCAAAAGCTTTAGCATCTAACAGTCAAATAATTGGTGACGCTGTAGTAAATAATAACGTTGTAATAAAATCAGCATACTATAATTTAGGAAGTGGAGTAGTTGATTTTATAGACTAACCTAGACTAAAAATACTTCATATTTTCCACTAGTTATTTCTACTGATATGTGTTCTTGAAGGGTAGTAGACAGCGTTAATCCAGCCCAATCAGCCTTTATAGGAAACGACCTATGTCTCCTGTCGATAAGGGAAATTGTTTTCATTCCAGCAATTTGCATAGAGGTTAAATATGATGCTGCGTGCATTAATGTCTTTCCAGTGTTAAGCACATCGTCTATTAAGATCACTTTTTTATTCTCCAAGTTTATGACTGGACTGAGTTCAATATTTTCAATTGCTGGAGTTTTTTTATTGACTTTTAACTCTACAAGAGAGATGCTAAATTTACTTTTTAATTTTTCTGTAAAATATTTAGCTAATGAAAATCCATTTTTACTTATTCCAACTAATACGAGATTTTTTTCATTGAAATTATCTTCTATTATTTGATGAGTAATTCGCTGAAGTTTTTTTATAACTTCTTCATGATTTAAAATTTGATTTTTCACTTTACTTCTTTTTTATGAAATTCAAAATCTTGCAACTAATTTAAGATTTAATCTTCTAGAAGTTAAAAAACTAGGAACAGAATATTTTCTTCCACTTACATCGTTAATCCAAGTATAATTGGTTGTATTTGATATATCAAGCAGATTAAAAACCTCAAAAGCAATCCACATGGCATCAATTTTATGAATAATTGATTTTTTACTGTATTTTGATTTGTCTGTGGTCGATTGAATTAAATCTTTCGAAAACCCAATGTCAATTCTTCTGTATAGAGATGATCTGAGAGTATCCGAAAAGCGTTCATTTCCTGGTGGCCCATAAGGTAAACGTGTTCCAAATAGAATATTTATGTTCAGTTTCATTGTACTCCACTTTATTTTTTCTGTGTCCCAATCATCAGGCATCTCATCTTGAAAAAATAGAGAAAAGGATAACCTCTGATCGGTAGGTCTTGGAATGTAGCCTGGTTCAATAAAAGAACTATCAGTTGCAATATTGTCTGATGTATATCCAGGTACTATTTTTTCGCCATTTGCATTAAAATAATGATAGTACCCATCATTTGTGATATCCTCTTTGGTTTGCAACCAACTTAATGAAGCATAGGACTGTATTCCTTTCACAAATTCACCATTAATTTTAAAGTCTATTCCTCTTGCATATCCTGATGCGTTATTTTCTCCGTAATAATTTACTCTTACATTTTCTATTTCATAAGGAATAATATCATCAAGTAACTTATAATATAACTCAGAACCTGCCTTAAATTTTCTTCCCCACATATCAAACACCATATCCCCTCCTAATACAAAGTGGATGGATTTTTGTGCTCTTATTCCAGGGTTTAATTCACCTGACAAATTTCTTGCTGCTCTGAAAAATGGAGGTTGATAATAATAACCCGTAGCTGCTCTAAGCGTAATATTTCTTCTGTAATAAGCATTATTGTCAAATTTGTAAATAGCAGGTTTCCATTTGAAGTTAATTCTTGGAGAAAATACAGTTTGTTGATTATAAGTCCAATGGTTGCCTCGAATTCCAAATGTCAAGGTGAAATAATCGTCATCATAGAAACTGGTGTCTATATGTTTTTTTTGTAGAGAATCATGGTTTAGAAGTTCAATTTTTCTTTGCTTATTAAATCGAATTCTGTGCTGAAGAAAACCTGTTATTCTAGAAGAATTCATTTCTGTATCGGCATGAACAGCTTTGCTTAGCTCAAGATATTGGTATGGAATATTTGCCGGGTTAGTGTAACCTATACTGTCTGACGGTTTTGGAGTGTTAAAACGAGATGAATCAATGTAATTCCATTCATTTATATTATTGGTGACAAAATCTCGTTGGAATTTTACTCCCCAATTTGTTCTGCTATTGTCTTGCTGAAAATCGCCTTTATGGTAAATATTATATACATTGGCTTTCAACTCATTTCTTGCGTGATTTAAAAATGCACCAACTCCTCTGTTGTAGGCGACTTCGCCATATTCGTCACTCCCCAAATCCCGTTCTAATTCATCAAGCCTGTATTCCCCTAATACATCGAAAAATTCAGTTTCATCTGTATTAAAAGTGGATACAAAGTAATTCAGATTTAATTTCTCTGATACTCGATGCTTTAACGTTAGTGCACTCATCCATGTTTTAAATTGAGTATTCTCTTGTCCGTCATAATACACCGTAAATCTCAAGGCTTCATTTATGCTTCCAAAATTAGTTTCTCTATTTTCAGGTTGGACGGAGAATAGATTATTCGCTAGGCTACCGTAATAGCTTAATTTAATATCCTCATTTACTTGGTAATTTATTAATCCTTGTACGTCTGTAAATCGTGGCTTATATTCTCCTTTTGTATCCAAGGCTCCTAATAAATAAGCATTAGTTCTGTATCGAACACCCACATTATAATTTAGTCTATTGCTTATTTTATCTTGGATTTGAAATTGCGCACCAAGTAAACTAGTTGTAATATTTGCTCCAAATGATTTTGGTTCTCTGTAAGTAATGTCTAATACACTAGATAGTTTATCACCATAAATTGCATCAAAACCACCTGCTGAAAAAAGGATGTTTTCAATCATAGAGGGATTTATAAAACTTAGTCCTTCTTGTTGCCCAGATCGAGCTAAAAATGGTCGGTATACCTCAATTCCGTTTACATATATTAAGTTTTCATCAAAGTTGCCTCCCCTTACATTAAATCCTGAAGATAATTCATTGTTTTGTCGCACTCCAAAACCTATAGATGAAAGCAGTCCTTCAATATTTGAACTCGGTAGAGCCACATTTGAGGCATCAATAGTGGGTAATAATTCTATTGGTGAACTACCTGGGTCTACATATTCTACTTCTAGCGTTTTTAGTGTTTTGTTTTTAAGTTTAACATGTAATTCTATGTCACTTTTTGCCGATATTTTCTTCTCTACCTTTTTATAATTTACGTGAGAAAAATATATGGATACTTTTTTTTCTGTTGGGATATTTAATTGGTATTCTCCTTTATCGTTTGAAGTGGTTCCTTTACTATGGGAGAGTTCTATTACACTTACATCACGAATTGGGTTCCCCTTTTCGTCTTTTATTACTCCACTAAGTTTGATCGTTTGAGCTTGTATGAAAGCGCATATAAAAGAGAAAAAAGCAATAAAAAATAATCGATTTAGCGTCATGTCTAATTTTTAAAATCCCCTCTTTTCCAAGCCTCGATAAATTTTGCCCAAGCAATTGGATTTAACAAATTGTTTGGTGGGTATTGACCAGCATAATATAATTTACTTTGTATTTGCTGTTGTTGCCATTTGAAATTTAATCCACCATCCATCGGAGTGAATTGCATCCTTTCATTTAGTTGAGATCTGGACAAGTTTTTCATTGCTCTTTTATAGTCATCATTTGGAATTTCTGTTTCTACAAAAGCTTTTGCAAATTGTTCTTTTGATGGCCATGGATATACAACGGCTGTTTTAAGCAAAATAGTATCTTGGAATAGAACCTGAATGAGAGAGTATTTATTTGTTGATAGCGTGTCGGGTATGACAAAAGATGTTTTTTTATACCCAATACAACTGAAATTTATAGTATCGCCCTTGTTAGCTACAAAGGAGAAATAGCCAAAATAATCAGATGTTGTTCCTCTTTTAGTCTTTTTATCGATGATGCTGCAATAGGGGACAGGTTGCAAGCTGTCTTGTGAAATTACAACCCCACTAAACTGAATTAAATTGGTTTGTGAAACTGAATTTTTGGTAATTCCAAAAAGCACTGCTAGTATGATACAACTGTAAACTCGGATCAATTTTTAAATTTAATCATGTAAATTTAAAGATGCTAAGTTTTAAATTGATATCAGCTAAACTGTTTTTTGTCATTTTTTGTGTATTACAGGGTTCATCGCAAATTAATTACCCAATTGGTAACTACAGTTCTGTTGGCGATATTGCTTATAGGTCAAATTTTAATCCAGATTTAAACTTAGATTTTTATGCTGCTGGTCCAAACTTTAATTGGGATTTTTCAT
>CAZJVX010000050.1:0-5235 GCA_964549345.1 uncultured Flavobacteriales bacterium
AGGGTGACCCCTACGTCATTGAATATAATTGTAGACTAGGTGACCCTGAAACAGAAGTAGTTTTGCCTCGCCTTAAGTCAGACATACTAGAACTTTTTGATGGAATTGCTACCGATACGCTTTCTGAAAGAGATGTGGAGATAGATTTAAGGACTGCCAGCACCGTTATGATGGTGTCAGGTGGGTATCCTGAAGGATATGAAAAGGGAAAAGAAATTTCCATTGAAAATACCGATGAAAAAACCACTATTTTTCATGCAGGAACTATAATAAAAAACAATAAGGTGGTAAGTAACGGAGGGCGTGTGATTGCAATTACATCCTACGGAAAAAACCTTGAAACTGCACTAAAGACTAGTTATAAAAATGTGGAAAAAATAACATTTGATGGAGCTTACTACAGAAAAGACATTGGAAAAGACGTCTTATAGCTAAATGGGCAGTCAAGACAAACTAGTAAAGATAAATTGAGTTGTACTTATTTAACAAAACATATCCTCAAGAGCGAGAATGTCGTATTCTATAAAAATGATTACTTAATCTGTTCTGGATCAGATTCTGCTTTTTTGTTGAGCTGATGCTGTTTAAATAACCAGTAAATTAACCCTGCTGATATAATTAAAATGAATATAGTATTTGGATAATTACCTAAAGGTTCAAGGGTATTTTCGAACAACCAAACTAATAAATCTCTAAGAGGGTACACTAACCAATCCATAATGAATAATTTCATTCCAAAAGTATAAATATTTAATATTCCATTACATGTTGTTAGGACTTTATTTATTTAATTTAAACCATGGTCTCTATTTTAAGAACTAACCAACCCTTTTTCTTTATCGTTTCTGCTTGGTTGATACTCATTTTAAATGGATTGATTTATTTCAATAATGGTGATGTTAAAGAGGTAGAATTTGAGTTGTTGAAACTCATAGGAGCACCAAAAATTCTAGTATATTTTGTATTGTTTATAGTTGTATTTTACACTGGTTTTTTAATCAATTCCGTAGTAAATAAAAGTGTCCTTTTTGAAAAGTCATACTATTTATCAGGCTTACTTTATGTCGTATTCGTAACCAGCTTTGGAGATATAATCTCTTATTTTCTTCCGTTAATAGGAAATTTATTTTTGCTGCTATCTCTAAAAAATTTACTTCTAATTTTTCGAGCAAACAGCTGTAAAAAACAGGTTTTCAATGCAAGTATTTTCATTCTATTTGGTGCGTTTTTCTATTCCTTAAACCTGTTTATTCTTCCCTTAGTTTGGATTGTATTGTTCATTATTCGTCCATTTGTATGGAGAGAGTACCTAATGCCAATCATAGTATTGTTAATTTCATTTGCGTATGTAATCCCTTTTGGGATAATCAATGAAAATATATTGGAAATGATGTCACTATGGTGGGGTTCTAGCCAGATTAGTTACCATGATATTTCACCTTCAATTGGTTTATTAATTATGGGTTTTATTTCAGTTACTTTTCTGCTCTCCTTCAAATCAATAGTGAATACTTTTATCTATTCAAATAATAGGTATAAGAGGGTCATTTGGGTGGTAGTGGCTATGATGGTTTTCACTATTTTATTGAGTGTTCTTGATTTTCTGCTCTTTAACCGTTCCTTTGGAGGATTAGTGCCATTTTTAATTCCTCTAGTTATCTTTTTATCCAATGGATTTATTCGTAACAGAATCCAATGGGTCTGCGATTTGGTTTTTATCTTGTTTTTTGTGAGCACAATTGTTATTCAAGTCCTCTAATCCAAAGATTAAGTTCTATATTTGACTCCAAAATTTATCAACATGAAATGCGGAGTAGTTACTTTTCCTGGTTCTAATTGCAATCACGATATGATGTACGCTTTAGGAAACGTTCTTGGGCAAGAAGTGGTTGAGCTTTGGCACAAAAACACTGACACAGAAGATTGTGAACTTATTGTTCTACCAGGAGGTTTTTCTTATGGAGATTACCTTAGGTCAGGGGCTATTGCACGTTTCTCGCCTATTATGGAGTCTGTTATTACTCATGCTAAAAATGGGGGATTATTACTTGGCATTTGCAATGGGTTTCAAATTTTATGTGAATCAGGATTATTGCCTGGTGCATTATTGCACAACAACAACCAAAAATTTATTTGTAAGAATGTATACTTAAAACCTGTTTCTAAGACAGCTGCTTTTACCAAAAATGTGGATCACAATAAATCTTACAAAATTCCAATAGCACATGGTGAAGGCAGGTATTTTGCCGATGAAAACACCATTAAAAAACTCATAGAAAATGACCAAATTTTATTTCAGTATTGCGATGAAAAGGGTCATGTTTCCAGTAAACTAAACCCTAACGGATCCGTGCAAAATATAGCTGGTATAACTAATGCTGAAAAGAATGTAATGGGTATGATGCCTCATCCGGAAAGGGCTGTCGATGCATTATTGGGAAATCAAGATGGCGTATCTTTATTTGAGTCCCTACTTAGCCTAGCTAAGGTTTAAGCTAAGTTATTTGCCCTTTTTATTTTATCATAAGAATCTGTTTTTTAAGTAATTACGCTTTATTAACAATAGGTTTTGAATCCTTTTTTTTACGATTTAAAATTGCATGCTGTGTTTCTTTTAAATTAGTTTGAAATAATTTTTAAGCTATGAAGTATTCGTTGTTATTTCTTTTTTCTCTTATGTGCATTACTTCGAACCTTGCACAGCAAACAGTAAAAGGTAAAGTAGTTGACTTGGAATCCCAATTTCCTCTACCGGGTGTAAATGTTCAAATTGCTGATGGTGATTTTAGTGTCGGGGTGGCAACAAGTGTAAATGGGCAATTTAAGCTAGAAAACGTACCGTTAGGAAGACATCAAATAAGATTTACTTTCATTGGTTATAAGCCTCTTGTGCAAACCATTGTGGTAAATTCTGGAAGAGAAGTAATTTTAAATATTTCTATAGAAGAATCCACTGAAATTCTGGAAGAATTTGAAATAACTTCTAATGAAAACAGGGAAGTTAATAATGAAATGGCCATTATTAGCGCTCAACAATTTTCCGTGGAAGAAACTGAGCGATATGCTGGAAGTAGAGGAGATCCTGCAAGGATGGCATCCAATTTAGCTGGTGTTCAAGGTGCAGATGATAGTAGAAATGATATTATAGTAAGAGGAAATTCTCCTTTGGGTGTGATTTATAGAGTAGAAGGGATTACTATTCCTAACCCAAATCATTTTGCTATTTCTGGGTCTTCAGGTGGTCCGCTTAGTATTTTAAATAATAAGTTTTTAGGAAATAGCGATTTCTTTTCTGGGGCTTTTCCAGCAGAGTATGGGAACAGTACAGCTGGTGTTTTTGATCTTAAAATTAGGAATGGAAATAATGAAAAAACCGAATTTACTGGTCAAATTGGTCTTTTTGGGGGTGAATTTTTAATGGAAGGTCCATTGTCTAAAAAAAGTGCCGCTTCTTATTTAGTTATGTACCGAAGAGCCACTCTTGCAATATTTAACAAATTAGGCATTGATTTGGGGACATCCGCTATACCTGCTTATCAAGATTTTGCAGCAAAAGTTAATCTTCCTCTTAAAAAGGGGGGGAATTTAGCCTTGTGGGCAATGGGAGGTAATAGCAATATAGAGATATTAGTGAGCGAACAAACCGATAGCACACAAATAGATCTATACGGTGAAAATACTAAAGATCAACGATTTGGTACAGGAATGTTAGTAAGCGGAGCCACCTATACAAAGCCTTTAAATGAAACTTCTTTTATTAAATCTACTACGTGCGTAAATTTAGAACAGCAATTATCTAATCACGATACTGTTTCTAGAAATCCAAACCAATGGAACGATGTAACATTAAACCCTTACATGGCTTATGATTTTAATAAAATTAGGTACTCCAATGCCTCTTCTTTCAATAAGAAATTGAATAAAAAGAACACCCTAAAGTTAGGCTGGGTTGCTGATTTCACCAATTTTAGTTTTATTGATAGCGTCACTACTAATTCATCGGCTCAAACTTACCGTAATAGATTTAATACAAACGGTAGCTCTTTCATGGCTCAGCCTTACGTAAGTTGGAAACATAAATTTTCTGATGATTTTATTATTACAGCCGGATTAACCAGTTTATATCTTGCGATTTATGATGCTAACAGCACACAAAGCCCTGTAATTAACTTCTCTCCTTTCGAACCAAGATTTGGAATGAGGTGGAATGTAAATGACAAAAGTGCACTTTCTTTTGGCATGGGGTATCATTCACAAACACAGCCACTATATACTAGGTATTACATTCCCGAAGGGAATAACAGCCCTGTAAATCAAGACTTAGACTTAACTTATAGTAAACATTTTGTGTTAGGGTACTCCCATCAACTAAACAAAAACTTTGGTATTAAAGCAGAAGCATATTACCAAGACTTGACAGGTATCCCTATAGAAATGGATTCCTCTGCTTTTTCTTTAACTAATGCAGGAAGTGGATTTGCTAGAGTGTTTCCAAATGCGTTAAACAACAATGGCACTGGATATAACTATGGAATAGAATTAACCATACAGCGTTATTTCAATAAAAATTGGCATGCCCTATTCTCAGGATGCCTATATAATTCTCAATACACGCCTAGTGATGGTATAGAGAGAAATACGAGCTTTAATGGTATTTACGCTGCTAATTTTTTAGCAGGAAGAGAGTTTGAAATAGGGAAAAATAAAGTGTTAGGTCTTGGTGTAAAAGTTACTGGAGCTGGTGGTAAGAGAAAAGGTATTGTTGACCACATTGAATCTGCAGAACAAGGAGAAGTGATCTTTTTAGATGAAGGTTTTAACGAAGATAAATTCAAAGACTACTTTAGGTTTGATATTAAAACCACTTATAAAATAAACAAAGAAAAAGTAACTCATGAAATTGGCTTAGACTTGGTTAACCTAACAGGTGCTCAGAATATTTTAAATTACTCTTATGCACCGAACAGCACTCCTGAACTAGATGATGATGTAGTAGAAAATTATCAACTTGGGTTCTTGCCTATTTTCTATTACAGAATAGACTTTTAAGCAGTACTTAGTCTTGTTTAATGTTTCAATTTAAACTTAGATAACCTGCGTGTATCCCATCGTATATGATGGAATGCATAATGGCATCTTTGTACGTATTAATTCTTTAAAAAAAAGTACTTATCTATGGTTTTATTTAAATCATCGTTTGATAATGCAATCAAAAAATGTAATGATTTTTGATGG
>CAZJVX010000050.1:5335-9668 GCA_964549345.1 uncultured Flavobacteriales bacterium
TAAATATAATATTTCAATAGCTTTATCATTAAATTTCTTTTATGAAAATCATAGTAACTGGAGGAGCTGGTTTTATTGGTTCGCATACGGTAATCGAATTAATTAATAACGGTTATGAACCCGTAATTATTGATGATTTGAGAAACGCAGAACCCTTTATTTTAGATCAGATTGAAAATATAACGGGCAAAGTGATTAAGCATTACGCTGTCAATTGTGGGGATGTTATATCCATGAATCAAATATTCAAAAAAGAAAAGCCTGGTGGCGTTATTCATTTTGCTGCCGACAAAGCAGTTGGTGAGTCTGTAGAAAACCCCTTAAAATACTTTGAAAATAATATCTCAAACTTGATTCAATTGCTTAAAGTGGTAGATCAGTTTGAACTTAAATCATTTGTTTTCTCATCATCCTGTACAGTATATGGAAATCCGGATTCCATCCCTGTAGTAGAATCAACCCCTACAAAACCCGCATTTTCGCCCTATGGTGAAACCAAACAAATGGGTGAAAAAATATTACTTGATTATTTTAAAAACAAGAAGAATTGTAACCTTTCCTTGCTTAGATATTTTAATCCAATCGGTGCGCACTCAAGTGGTAAAATAGGAGAATTACCTTTAGGTGTTCCCAATAATTTAATTCCTTTCATCATGCAAACTGCAGCGGGAAAGAGAGAGGCGCTAACGGTATTTGGTAACGATTATGACACCCCTGACGGATATTGTGTCCGAGATTATATACACGTTGTAGATTTAGCTGATGCTCATGTGCTTACGCTAAAATACGGTATGGAGAAAAATCATAATCCATTGGTATTAAATGTAGGAACTGGTAAAGGACACTCTGTTTTAGAGGTTATAGAAACGTTTAAAAGAGAAGTGGGAGTAAAATTAAACTTTAAAATTGGCAAAAGAAGGGCGGGAGATGTACCCTCCATATATGCCGATAATAAAAAAATTGTAGCTCTTTTAGGGTGGAAACCTCGATATAGTTTAGCTGATGCACTTCTTCATGCGTGGAAATGGGAACACAAATTGAAAAAGCATATAGGTTAAATATACCACTGATTTATAACAATCATAAACATGATGATAAACCCAACTGAAGATCCCGCTAAAACCTGACCATAATGATGAGCATTAAGCTTTAATCTGCTAAATGAAACCAGGCCAATTGAAAATAGCAGTAAGGAATTTACCCCCATCATAACGTCTACATTGTAAGCTTCTTTTTGTAATAATAGCAAGGCCATTGAACCGCCTGCTAAGCCAGATATGGATGCCGTATGTAAGCTTATTTTCCAAAAAGTAGTGATGATAAATAGAACCCCCAATAAGACCAACCCTCCAAATAAGAAAGAAATAAATGGGTCAATAAAAAAAGATAAATTTTGATTCCAAGATCTGAAGATAAAATATGTCATTCCATAATAAATCATTGTAAAAACCAGAACGGGTAATCGTTCTTTTCTTTCTGGGATGTGGTAACTTGATATCCAGCCTGTTCTTTTCATAATAATGATAGTAGTTAATGGAAAAAAGACAGCCATTGAAAAAAGAAAAAGAAAAAATAGTTTAAAAAACCCGGGGCTAAATAAATATAAAATCCGATTGGTGTATGTATCTGTATTAAAATAAATTAGATACGCGTATAGCACTATAAAAACAGGGTGAAAAATAAAGGAAATAAATAGGGAAAAAACCTTCATTATACCAACTGCTTTCTTAATCTAGCTACTGGAATTTGAAGTTGCTCCCGGTATTTTGCCACTGTTCTTCTTGCAATTAAATAGCCTTTTTCTTTCAGTAGAGAAGCTAATTTCTCGTCTGTTAACGGTTTTGATTTATTTTCTTTTTGCACAGCCTCTTTCAGAATACTCTTCACTTCTCTTGTCGACACCTCTTCACCTGTATCTGTGGTCAATGATTCGCTAAAAAAATACTTTAATAAAAAGGTTCCATAGGAAGTTGAAACGTGTTTACTATTAGCTACTCTAGATATTGTTGAAATGTCCATATCTATCATTTCTGCAATATCCTTTAAAATCATGGGCCTCAATTTTGCTTCATCACCTGTAACAAAAAAGTCGTGCTGAAAATCAAGTATAGCCTTCATTGTGATCATTAGCGTATTTTGACGTTGTTTAATCGCATCAATAAACCACTTAGCAGCGTCTACTTTTTGCTTTATAAATAATATAGCCTCTTTTTCTCTGTTCGATTTTGCTCCTTCTTTAAACCCCTTTATCATCTCTATGTAATCTGGGCTAATTTTTAAGGGTGGTGCATTACGCTGGTTTAACTCTAAATTCAATTCTCCTTCAGATTCTGTAAGAATAAAATCTGGTATAATATGTTGAATCGATTTAGAAGACTCTATTAAAGAGTTTCCTGGTTTAGGGTTAAGCTTAACAATTTCATCCATTGCTGATTTTATAGCCGCATCATCAATATCCAATTTTTTTGAAATTTTAGAATAATGTTTTTTAATAAATGCATCGAAACATTGTTCCAAAATAGCCTCTGCTGTAATAATAGAAATGGTTTTTTCCTTTTTCCCAAGCTGTATTAATAAACATTCTTTTAGGTCTCTTGCTCCTACCCCTGCTGGCTCTAGCTCCTGAACCTCTCTGAGAACCTGTTCTATTTCTTCCTCAGTAGTGATGATGTTTTGAGAAAAGGCTAGATCGTCTACGAGATTAAATAATTCTCTTCTTAAATATCCTGATTCATCTAAATTACCAATGAGATATTCAGCAATAATTTTCTGCTTCTCATCTCGTATTCGAAGTTTAATTTGACTTAATAAACGCTCTGTAAACGAGTCTCCAAGCGTAAAAGGAGTGTGCTTATCTTGATCTTCCTTAGCGTAATTATTCGATTGGGTTTTGTAGTACGGAATATCATCGTTTAAATAATGGTCAAAATCAAAATCTTCTCTCTTTTCATGAGTGCCTACTTCTTCTTCATTTGAGAAAGGCCCGTCCTGATTCAATTCCTCTCCTTCATCCAATGCTGGGTTTTCTTCCAGCTCTTCTTTTATTCTTTGCTCCATTTCCAATGTGGGAAGTTGAAGCATTTTCATCAATTGAATTTGCTGTGGTGAAAGTTTTTGTAATAAACGCTGTTGTAAAGATTGTTTAAGCAAAATTTAACTCCTATTAATTTAAGTAAATCTACTAAAATTCTGCATTTTTTGGTGTCCTTGGAAAGGGGATCACATCTCTAATATTAGTCATTCCCGTAACAAACATCATTAGTCTTTCAAAGCCTAATCCAAATCCTGCGTGAGGAACTGTACCAAATTTTCTGGTATCTAAATACCACCAAATCGCTTCTTTTGGAACGTTAAATTCCTTGCATTTTTGTTCTAATATTTCATGTCTTTCTTCACGCTGCGAACCTCCTATAATTTCGCCTATACCTGGGAAAAGGATATCCATTGCGGCAACCGTTTTTCCGTCCTCGTTCTGTCTCATATAAAAAGATTTTATTTGAGCTGGATAATCCACTATGATAACGGGTTTTTTAAAGTGCTTTTCCACCAGAAACTTTTCATGTTCGCTTTGTAGGTCTATACCCCATTCTACAGGAAATTTAAATTGTTTTTTCTTGTGTGGTTTAGACTGAAGAAGAATTTCTATGGCGTTAGAGTATGTAATTCGTTCAAAATCGTGATCCACAACCATCTGCATTCTATCTAATAAAGAATATTGGTTTCTTTTTTCTTTTGGTAATTGTTGTTCTTCTTTTATGGCTCTATCATTCAAGAAAACTAGATCCTCATGACAATGTTCTAAGGCATAGCTAATCAGAAATTTTAAAAAATCTTCTCCTAAGTTCATGTTGTCAGTAATGTCTGCAAAAGCTAGTTCTGGTTCAATCATCCAAAATTCTGCAAGGTGTCTGGTTGTATTTGAATTCTCTGCTCTGAAAGTAGGTCCAAAAGTATAGGCTTTACCTAAAGCAAGAGCTGCTAATTCTGCTTCCAATTGACCAGATACGGTTAAATGTGTGGGTTTGCCAAAAAAATCATGATCAGACGAAACTTCCTCTTTTTTACCTACAGGTAGTGTAGTTACTCTAAACGTTTCACCCGCTCCTTCTGCATCTGTGCCTGTTATAATGGGGGTGTGGATGTAAAAATATCCGTTATCATTAAAATACTTATGTATAGCATATGCCATGTGGTGTCTAATACGAAATATGGCACCAAATAAATTTGTCCTCATTCTTAAATGAGCTTGCTCTCTGAGTTTCTCTAAAGAATGTTTCTTTGGTTGTAGAATAGTCTGTTGTACATCTTCAGGGTTAGCTTTTCCTAGAACTTG
>CAZJVX010000051.1:0-9592 GCA_964549345.1 uncultured Flavobacteriales bacterium
GGAAGGGATAAAAATAAGTTAGATCGAGTAGCTGGAGAAATAAATGCTATTCCTATCCATTTAGACGTAACTAAATACAATAATATTGCTGTGAAGGTATTGGATGCCTTTCATTCTATGGGAGGAATTGATGTGTTAGTAAATAATGCAGGTATAGGTTCTTTTTCCAAATTGGAATCAATAAAGATTTCTGATTTTGATAAAATATTTTCTACCAATGTTTTTGGTTTAACTATGATGACCCAAGAGGTGGTTAAGTTTTTTAAAACACAACAGTTCGGTACTATAATAAATATTGGCTCAACAGCTTCAACTAACGGTTTTGCATCAGGCTCTGTATATTGTGCATCAAAATTTGCAGTAAGGGGATTAACTTATTGTTGGAGAAGTGAGTTGAGAGGTGATAACATACGTGTTATGCTTATTAATCCTAGTGAAGTGCCTACCGCATTTAATAATAAACAAAGAAAAGAACGTGAAGATGAGCCGAAAAAACTTTCATCGAACGAAATTGCACATGCCATAATTTCAGCTATTGAAATGGACGATAGAGGATTTATACCTGAGCTTAACGTGTGGGCAACTAACCCATTTTAAGCTTTCTTTTTTTCCATTGGATGGTGATCTAAAATGGTTTGTTTTAAGTAATTTCTGTCTAAATGAGTATAAATCTCAGTTGTAGTAATGGATTGATGTCCAAGCATTTCTTGAACTGCTCTTAAATCAGCTCCTCCTTCCACTAAATGTGTGGCAAATGAATGCCTAAGAGTGTGAGGCGAAATATTTTTTTTAATTCCTGACTGTAAAGCGAGGTTTTTAATGATTTTAAAAACCATTACTCTGGATAACTTGGTTCCATTTTTATTGATGAATACATGATCAATAAAATGATCTTTAATCTTGTTTTGATGAACCCTTATTTCATCAATATAAATTTTCAAATGTTTTGATGCTATTTTTCCCAATGGAACTAATCTTTCTTTATTACCTTTTCCAATAATCCTTATAAATCCTTCTTTCCAATATATTTCAGATACTTTTAATTCTATAAGTTCTGAAACTCTTAATCCGCATCCATACAATACTTCTAGCATGGCTAGATTCCTTTCTCCTTCTTTCTTACTTCTATCAATAGATTTAATTAGATGATCTATTTCATGTATAGTAAGAAATTCGGGTAATTTCTTCCCAATTTTTGGAGATTCAATTAATTCACTTGGATTAACATTGATCTCTTTTTCTAACAGTAGAAATTTATAAAATGATTTAATACTTGAAATAATTCTAGATTGAGATCTAGCTGAAATATTATGTTGGTGCAAATCACTCAAAAAGCCCAAGAAATCCTCATGTTGAATATCCTTTGGCGACTTTTTATGATTTTCATCAGAAAAATAAAGTCCCAGTTTTTTGATGTCTCTAGTGTAAGCATCAACTGAGTTTGTTGATAGCGATTTTTCTATGCTTAAATATTGCCTGTAGCTATTAATCCAAATTTCCCAAGACATACCTAAATTTACTATTCTAATAGAATACCAGAATTATTTTTATAATTATTATCAATAATAAATGTTTTTTCTATTTTTGCGCACTCAAGGAGAGTTGGCAGAGTGGTCGAATGCGGTGGTCTTGAAAACCATTGTGCCGAAAGGTACCGGGGGTTCGAATCCCTCACTCTCCGCTTAATTAAACCTCGCATCTGCGAGGTTTTTTTATTTTTAAATTAAGGTTGGTATTTAATTTATATTTTAGTTCTTGATGAGCAAGCCAAGTATACCGAAAGGAACAAGAGATTTTTCACCAGAAGAGGTGTCAAAACGAAACTATATTTTTGAAACGTTGAGGAAAGAGTTTCAGCTATTTGGTTTCCTACCCATTGAAACACCATCTATGGAGAAATTATCTACCTTAACCGGTAAATATGGAGAAGAAGGGGATCAGTTATTGTTTAAAATCCTCAAAAGAGGTGCTAAATTTAATCATGCTGTTCAATCTGCTCAATCTCAAAGTGATGTTTCAGATCATTTTTTTTCTGAGGAAGCGTTGCGTTATGATTTAACGGTGCCGTTTACAAGATATGTAGTCCAACATCAGAATGAAATCCATTTTCCATTCAAGAGGTATCAAATTCAACCTGTATGGAGAGCTGACCGCCCTCAAAGGGGTAGATACAGAGAGTTTTATCAATGCGATGTAGATGTTATTGGTACAAGTTCTTTAAATGCAGAAATTGAATTAATTCAAATTATCAAAAATGTATTTATAAAATTACAATTACCAAATCACACCATCCAAATCAATAATCGAAAAATTCTATACGCTTTAATTGATTCCTGCGGTGAAGCTGAAAATTTTGAAAAAATTGCTGTAATTATTGACAAATTAGATAAAGTAGGAATAGATAACGTATTAAACGAATTAAATGAAAAGTTTAACAATCCTACATGTACTGAGTTGTTTACTTCCATATTCAATTTGAGTTCTGATGTACGTGAAACTATTTCATGGCTTGAAGAAACAATTGGAGATGCTAAATTGGGTAATGAAGGGATTCAGGAAATTAAGTACATCACGAATGTTTGTGATCAATTAGACATCAATAATGTAAAGCTTAATTTAACATTAGCAAGAGGATTAAATTATTACACGGGAAGTATCTTTGAGGTGATCCTGAATGATTATAAAATGGGAAGTGTTGTTGGAGGAGGTAGATACGATAATTTAACTTCTCAATTTGGATTGAATGATATTTCAGGAGTTGGAATTTCGTTTGGTGCAGAGCGAATTTTCGATGTACTTAATGAAAGTCATTTGTTTCCGAGCAACTCCATCATATCTCCTGAGTATTTGATAATAGATCAATCAGGAAATATGGTTAATCCCATGAGGATAGCAAACAAATTAAGAGAATACTCAAAAAGAGTAATGATTTATCCAAATAGCGATCATAAATTAAAAAAACAGCTTAAGTATGCTAATCAAAATAACATACCATTTATTGTGTTTGTCGGTGAGGAGTTTAAAGAGGAAATGACAGTTGAGTTAAAAAACATGCTTACGGGTGATCAAAAGATCTTGAAATTAAGTCAATTTTTAAGCGGCCTTTATGAGTAATAAGTATTTCCAAATTTCACAAAATGATTTAAGTATTTCAGATATAGAATCTATTTTGAAGGAAAACAAAAAGTTAAAACTAGATCAACAAACAGAAGAAAAGGTTTCATCTAATAGGCGATACTTAGACCAAAAGTTAGAAAATTCTGATGTATTACATTATGGTATAAATACAGGTTTTGGATCTCTTTGTAACAAAGTGATTTCAAGTGGTGAGCTTAGAAAATTACAAGTTAATCTTGTCCGTTCACATGCATGCGGTTTTGGGAAGGAAGTAGATAATGAGATGGTGAAAATCATGATGCTTTTGAAGATTCAATCATTGTCTAGGGGTTATTCTGGAATAACCCTAACTACACTCAAAAGACTAATTTATTTTTTCAATCATGATATCTTTCCTATTGTCTATGAACAAGGTTCCTTAGGTGCCTCCGGGGATTTGGCGCCTTTGGCTCATATGTCATTAGCTTTAATTGGGGAGGGTTTTGTCTCATATAACAACAAATTAATTTCAGCCGAACAAATACATATTGATTTAAATATAGATCCTATTTTACTAGAAAGTAAGGAAGGGTTGGCTTTGTTAAATGGAACTCAGTTTATGTCTGCTTATGCAGTGCATGCTGCATTATATGTTTCTCGCTTATTTGACCATTCTACTAAAATTTCAGCATTGTCATTAGATGCTTACAACTGTCAATTAAGTCCCTTTAACCCTGAAGTACATGCTTTAAGGCCTTATCATGGTCAACAATATATATCAGCAGAAATTTTAAAATTACTTTCAGAGAGCGACCTTGTAAAAGTAAAAGATAAAGATGTACAGGACCCATATTCTTTCAGATGTATTCCTCAAGTTCATGGCGCTTCTTATGATGTTTTCATTGACTTTAAGCAAAAAGTAGAAATTGAAATCAACTCAGTAACCGATAATCCTGTGATTATTGATGACAAAAATCAAATTATTTCAGCAGGAAATTTTCATGGTCAACCCTTGGCTTATATAATGGATTTTCTGACTATAGCTATAGCTGAGTTAGGTAGTATTTCTGAAAGAAGAGTTTACAAGTTGATTTCAGGAACACGCGGACTTCCAGTTTTTTTAGTACAAAATCCAGGTTTAAATTCTGGATTAATGATTCCGCAGTATACGGCAGCTAGTATTGTAAGTAAAAATAAAATCCTTTGTCAACCTGCCAGTGTAGACAGTATAGAATCTTCTAATGGACAAGAAGATCATGTAAGTATGGGAAGTATTTCAGCTGTGAAATTAAAAGAGGTTATTGAAAACGTACAACGTATATTAAGTATTGAGCTTCTAGTGGCTTCTCAGGCCTTTGCATTCAGATCAAGAAGAAAAACATCTCCTTCATTAATGAATTTACTTGAAAATTTTTCTAAAGAGGTTCCTTTCATTGAAGAAGATACTGTAATGCATGATCTAATGGTTAAATCAGAAGATTTTTTGACTAGGAATTCAATTTAGTAATGGTCTTTTTTATGATTGCCTCCCTTATCATCATAATGATGCCAAGTACCATACTTTACATAATCATAAACCGTCATATCATATTTAAGATGTCCTTTTAGTTTGACGCTTCCATTTTCATGATATTCAGTGTAGATGTATGTTTTTTTCTTTTTTTGATCAATAACTAATTCATCTTTTATAGTTCCCGAATCGTAGTAAAACACTTTTTGTTCATGGGATAATTTGTCTTTGTTGTATTTTTCATAGAAAGAAACATCTCCATTTTTATTGTAATCTGTCCATTCCATAGCAAAATCATTAGAATAGTTCACTTTGCTTTTAATATTTCCATTTGGGTAGAATAAGGTCAACCTCGACTTAAAACTGTCTATAGCTTTAAAATTACGCTCTATGTTTCCATTAGGATAAAAGTTTTTATAAACCTTTAGTTGACCATCAATATAGTACCCTTTATGTACTATTTCACCTGTTGAATAGTGATCTTCTTTCCATCCGTTGACTGCATACCCTTCTTCAATACGAGTTGAGTCAGAGTGTAAATACATGTTAAGAGGTTCATACAGTGTTATCCCATATGTGGGATCTATAATTTCTTTCGTTATCTCTTTTTTTTCAATTTGATTTTCAAAATTGAATTGAGCATAACTAGTTAGTAGTCCGGTAATAAAAATATTAACTAATGAAGTTGTAATTCTTTTCATTATTTCACGATACTTTTAAATGTACGATTTTGCTTGATGAAATATTCCCAAATAATAAACTTATTTGAATATCCGTTCATTTTTTTAACGCCCTTTTTAGGAATGGCTTTTCTTTTTTCCTTCAGTATATGTATGGACTTATAGTAATGAAAGTGAGCTTTAATAATACTTATAGCATTATGGATTTTACCCATGGATAGAAACCTGAAAAAAGCAATCTGATCTAGGGTCATTCTAGATATTAATTTAAAAAGCAGAGGGGGAGTGCCCTCATAATTCTTGTGAATCATCCATAAGCTATTTCTAAAATTTAAAAATGTTTTTTGTGGGCTTTCATATGAAAGTGTACCTCCTCCTACATGATAAACAACAGATTCGCTGGTGTACATAATGGATTTACCTTTGTTTTTCCATCTCCAGCACAAATCTATTTCTTCCATATGGGCAAAAAAGTCAGGATCAAATCCACCAACTTCAAAAAAATCTTTTGCCTTTACTGCCATACATGCACCAGATGCCCAAAAGACTTCATGGCAGTTGTTAAATTGACCCATATCCTTTTCTACATGATTAACTATTCTTCCTCTGCAAAACGGATAGCCAAACTTGTCAATAAACCCTCCTGCTGCCCCAGCATATTCAAATTCTTCTTTTCTATCAAAACTTAATATTTTAGGTTGAACCGCAACTACGTTTTTATTCTTTGCTAACACGTTTAAAAGGGGATTGAGCCACCCATTAGTTACTTGAATATCCGAGTTTACTATAATGAAAAATTCATGTTTTAATTGTTTTAGTCCTTCATTATACCCACCAGCAAACCCCAAGTTATTATCTAATTTGATTAAGTTGACTTTTTGATTAAATGATGAGATTATTTTTAAAGAATTATCTGTAGATCCATTGTCAATAACAACTACATCAGCATATTCAATAGAGTGTTCTATGAAGCCTGGAAGAAACTGTTTGAGCCAATTTTCTCCATTAAAATTTAATATGCAAACAGCGGTATTAATTACTAGGGGTTTATGAAGAATAAATTACTATTACTTCCCCATTGATTATCGTTGGGATTTTGTAATGCATCTACATTTCTCTCTGGAGTATTTCTACTGTGGAGGTCTGTTTTCCAATTATTATTAAAGTATTCACCTTGTAGCGTAGAATGTAAAATGACATAGTCATTGGATACTAAGTCAGGAAGATAAAAGATGAACCTTTTATTGTTGAACCTACCTATTTTATAATAATGCCAAATTTGATAAGGATATGCGCTGGGTTCATTTGGCCTGTCTGTAATGGTATTTGGCGGACCATATTTTAAATAAATTCTTCCTCTATCGGTTTCATATCCTTTTCTAACTTTTGTCCCAAATAACTGGTTGGTTTTATTCACTTCATTCTTGTATTTTGACCAGTTATAGGCTGGATCATTCGGAAATCGGTTGTACCAAAAGCTGTATATAAATTGTCTCTTTAGCGTGTCGTCAATATCATTTATTTTGTTATCAATAATATTTTTCTCCAAATTAGAAGCTAAAGGAGCTAAGCATTTCAGGTATTCGTCTAATGAGTCATGAGGTAAAATAGATGCAAATGTATTTGCTATTGAAACTGAATTCAGACGGTTCAATTTCATACTGTTGTTCAGATTCGTTCGCTGGAAAGACAGTTCTTTAGTATTTAAAATTTGTTGATTCTTATCCATAACAGATAATTTTAAAACGTAATTTCCAGTTGGTAAGTTTGAAAGGTCAAAACTGTTAAGTACAGGAACTACAGAAGAAGTATAAATCTTTTTTAATTTGTTGTATTGTCCTGCTATTTTACGGTTTTCTTCAACTAATATAGATTGAGTCAATATCACAGATGGATTATCTTTGACTATTTCTTCGTCAAAATATATTTCTGTGTAATAGGATAACCGCTTAAATTCCGGACCTAAATAGGTTGTGACAAGTGGAATCATTTCAAAACCAGACTTGTTCAATTTACTTACACTATCACTTTTCCAGTATTTATCCAACAGTTCTACGTCAGAAAATTCAACGGAGTTGGGTTTTGATAAAGAAAATGTTTGTTGATGTTCTTCAATATTTGTAGTGTCATTTTGATCCACTAATCTTAGACTCAAATGGTAGTCTCCATCAACAAGAAAAAAACGCTGCAGGTCTAAAATTCCATTTTTATTAATGTGGTCAATTTCTCCTTCGATAACATGTTTTTTGTAGTCTACAATTTCTTTTTGTTCATTTTCAATAAAAAGTAAAATCTCTACTTTTTTATTTTTCACATTTGTATCCCTATGCTGAAGTAATGAGGGACCAAAAATATAAAGGTAAGTCTCTACGAAATGCTGTTCTCCTTGTCTGAATTTTTTAATATCAAATAAGGCTTCTAATTGTCCATGAAAAGTTAGTAATTGACATATTAATAAGATAGTACCGAATAATTTCACAATTCAAAATTACATTTTAATAAAGTTAAAATATATTAAATTCGAATGTTTTCATATTTCTTGGAATGTACTTTGATTATAAATTAAAATGAAATTAGGATTATATATTTTTTTGTTATTGTCAAATTTGATTTTGTATGCACAAAATGAAAAGCAAAATTTCAGTATATCACCATTGGATACCGTACCTTTGGATCTCATTTTACCTGATCATCAAGTTTATACTTCTGATAATGAATTTTTAAAAAAATGGAATAAAACAAAATTCTATGTCAGAAGCGTCTATGATTATTCTAAAATCGCATCTTCCATGCTTGAAGGATTTAATGATACATTAGATTTATTAAGTAACAATAGAATTAAAAAAAGATACCTGAAAAGAGCGAATAAAATGCTTAAAAATGAATTTGGTGATGAGATTAAGAAAATGTCTATCAACAGAGGGACACATTTAATGAAATTAATATATAGAAATACAGGGTTAACTACTTATGATATTATTAAATTATATAGGGGATCTGGTAAAGCATTTTGGTTTCAAACGTTGTGCTTAGTTAATGGTCAAAACTTGAAGAAAGAATACGATCCTGAGGGAGAAGATTATTTAATAGAAAAGGCAGTATCACTAATAGAGTCAGGGAGAATGAATTATTTTAAAAGGGTGCCGCATACAGAATCGGGTAAAAAAGCAGTTAAGTCATCAAAAAAGAAAAGGAGAAGTAAGAAAAATTAGTTCTGATGTAATCTGCTTTGAAGTTTTTCTGAATTAATTTTTGGGTTATCTATTTCTTCGATGCTTTTCATTCGTTTTTTTTCGTGTTCTTTTACATATAATTCAGATAAGTCTGGTTGACCTGCATTAACCCAAGCAGTAAACCAGTAAGAGCCGATAGATTTAATAGAGGCTTTCATTCTTCGTTCTTGCATGCCATTTAATCTTCTACTATACTCTTTACTAAATTCAGCGCTGTATACTTTCATTGTGACTTGCCCTCTTTTCTCAAAAGCGTATTTTTTATCATCGGGCCAATCATTACTGAGTTGTTTTTCAAATTTTAAAACAGAATCAACAGCTCTAAAACTATGCTCCACAAAATTCCAAGTATCCATTAAGGGATAATCAATATATTTTGCTTTTCCTGTTATAAAATCATATTCATCGTAGAAAAGTTCAGGAATTCTAGATTCCCAGAACCCATGTATTCCTTTCTGATTGGTGAATTGGCCGTTGTAGTTTTCAGTAGTGTGCAGCGGTACATGGGCATCTCCTATGTAGTGACCCAATTCTGCAGAGTATTTTAAAATTCTTTCTAGGTCTTTTTCTTGAAAAGCTTTTGTGAGCTTTTTCAGCATCCATTGGATATTCCAAGGAGAAATACCGTATTTTTTTAGCGTATCCTCAGAATATTTCTCTACTGCTTCATTCCATTTTTTAGGCATAACAAGAAATGGATCTTCACCGTCCTTTATAAAGTGATCTATGTCAATGTAATGTTTTTCAGCTTCACCTTGTACAGCGTATCTTCTTTTATCCGGGTCAACTGCATGTTCGCCAATAAAATCAATATGATATTTGTAAAATTGAAATAGTTCAGGTTCTGGAATGGTGAAAACAGCTAGCCGATTTATTTTTTTGTGTGCAAAAAACCCCCAACCTGCATAATTGGTTTGGGAAAAAGTAAATAGTATAGAAATCCAAAATACTCTTAGAAACATGTTTAAATATAAGTATTAGAAAACATAAAGTGTAAATTATGCGATTGTAATCTTATGCCCTGGTTCTACTTTTTATAGACCAAAGAAATTTGAATTTGCAAATAAGATCTC
>CAZJVX010000052.1:0-6072 GCA_964549345.1 uncultured Flavobacteriales bacterium
AGATAAGAGTTTATGGAAGTGCCTCCATGTAAAAACAATTCGAAATTTGGCCAAATTTCATGTATGTTTTTGACATTATTTTGATCGATTATTCTTTTAATAATCATCAATATCCATGATGGAACTCCAGCTATGAGGTGTATGTCATCTTTTGCAGAAGTATGACATATGTAATTCAATTTCTCATTCCAATCTTTTGAAGTTAATTTTCCTACTCCACGAGGGGATCTTCTCCATTCACACCACCATGGCAAATGCTGCATAATGATGGCAGACAGATCGCCAATAATGGTTTTTTTATTTCCAGTGAACGAATTTAAAGACCCACTTGCAATTAGGTGTTTTCCTCTAAAAAGTGAGGTTGATGGGTTTTCACGATAATAAAGGGATAGTAGATCTTTCCCCCCCTTATAATGACATTCCATCAGAGACTCTTTAGAGATGGGTATGTGTTTAATCATACCAGAAACAGTTCCCGATGATTGGGCAAACCAACTTACATGTCCAGGCCACAAAACATGTGGTTCTCCTTTTTTCATTCTTTCGATATCATGAGATAAATCTTGATATTCATGTAGAGGAACTTCACCTTTAAATTTATCTGAATCATTAATTTCTTTGAAACCAAAGTTTTGGCCGAATTCTGTGTTTTTAGCTTTTTTTAAATTTTGAAAAAGAATTTTTTCTTGAGTACGAATGGGGTCTTTTACGAACTCCTCAATTTCATGTATCCTTTTTTCCATATACCATGAGAAAAAAGAATTAAGAGGATTACCAATTAAGGTGTTCATGTTGGTTTAATCACCCAAAGAAAATGAGCGAAATGATAACTAGTAGGGCAATAGACACGTAGATGTAACCTATAATACCAGTACTTCCGTGAAAATTTTTATCTGATGACATAACAATTTTTTACAAATATAAACACTTATTTTATTGAAAATTCAAATGGCATAAATGATTGGTATTTGTCCTTTGAATTAATCTGGAAAGGGCTTGAGTTAAATTGTTTATTCAATGTGGTTATTAAAGAAGAAAGCTCATTCTTGTTGATGGTACTTACATTAATATCAAGTTCTGAAATCAACTCTAAAAAGGGGTCATTTTCAATTTTAGGAAGTTCCATTACCCTAATATTTTCATTATTTATATCAGCTAGTTTTGCGGCATAATTAATGGCATCTTCAACTGTCCCAATTTCATCAATAAGTCGATTTTCTAATGCTTTATCTGATGTCCAAACTCTGCCTTTTGCAATTTCATGAACTTCTTCTTTACTAAGCTCTGATCTTCCATCAGAAACTCTTGTTAAAAAGGTGTCATAAATCTCATCTATTGCTTTTTGATAAACCCCTAATTCAAATGGGTCTAGCGTATTAAATGGCGACATGGATGCATGTGGATTTGTTTCTACTCTGTCAAACGACAATCCAATATTTTCATTTAGCATTCTTCCAACTGATGGCACTACTCCAAAAACACCAATAGATCCCGTAATCGTATTAGTCGAAGCAAATATTCTATCAGCGCCACACGATATGTAATAACCACCAGAAGCAGCAACACTTCCCATAGAAGCCACAACTGGTTTGTCTTTTTTGGCTAATTCAAGTGACCTCCAAATCACATCTGAAGCTAGTGCGCTTCCTCCTGGGGAATTTACTCTTAATACGATAGCTTTGATTAAGGAATCATTCTTAGCCTTATTTATAGCTTTTACAATGGTTTCAGAACCCATCACACCTACTTGATTTTTACCGCTTCTAATTTCTCCTTCAGCATATATCACAGCTATATTTGATTTTTTGGAGAGCTTAAATTTCTTTTTAGAAGTATATTTCTTTAAATATTTTTTGAAGGGAATTTTGTTCACTTTCTCCTTCTTTTTTAAACTAAACTTACTATCTACTATTGAATCCAGCTCATCTTCATATAATGTTGCATCAATTAAATTCTGATTTAAACTGCCTGATGCATTGTAAGCTAAAACAGAGTCAGCAATTTGATTTAGATTATGATTGGTGATACTCCTATTATCCCCAATGTCTTGATTCATATTACCCCATAAGGTAGTTAGGATGCTTTTAAGCTGGAGACGATTTTCATCGCTCATTTTGTTATACATGAAGGGTTCAACTGCACTTTTAAAATCATTGCCACTTCCGCGAATAATTTGCACATCTACTCCGTATTTTTCAATGGCTCCTTTAAAAAACATAAGCTCTGAACTTAGTCCTCTGTAATCCAACATCCCTTCTGGGTAAAGATATACTTGATCAGCTACACTGGAGATGTAGTATGACCCTAAAGAGTAGTACTCCGCATACGAAATAATAAACTTTCCACTTTTTTTAAAATCTTCTAATTTTTTCCTGAGCACATGAATATTAGATAAATCAATTGAGAGGTTTTCTAGCTTCAAAACGATTCCTTTAATATTGTCGTCATTTTTTGCCTTTTCAATAGCATAAATTACATCATTAATACTGTAATTTTTAATTACTGGATTTATCATATCAATTCCAGGAACAAGTCCTCCTCTTTCTTTAATAGAAAAATCAAGTTTCATCTCCAAATAAGAGTTCTTTTTTACAACTAACGGCTTTTTGGTGTTTAAAGAGCTTCCAATAGAAAAAACAATAACGTTAATAAATACGATAATAAGAACACTTAACACGATGTAAGCTAAAATTGAAGCCCAAAAGCTTCTCCAAAATGGTCTCATATTGATGTATATTAATTATTTTGGTTAAATATAATTAAAAGTGATACAGATGACTCATTTGGCATCAATTACATTAGGTTCAAACATTGGAAATAAGATATTTAACATAAAAAAAGGAATAGATTATGTTTCTAAATCTGTTAAGGTTAAAAGGATTTCAAATTACTATGAAACAGAGCCATGGGGCTATACAAGCAAAAATTCATTTGTAAATGCAGGAATAATAATACAAACCATTTTTCCACCCGAAGAGTTATTAGTTTTTTTAAAACAAATTGAAAAAAAAATGGGGCGTGTAAGAACAGAGGGTGGATACCAGGACCGAATAATTGATTTAGACATTATGACGTTTGATCATGTTAAATTAAGTACAATTGATTTGGTAATTCCTCACCCAAAAATTGCAGAAAGAAGATTTTCTATTGTAATTTTAAAAGATCTTTTTTATGATGAAGTTATACCTGGCTTAAATAAAAGTGCCCAAGAATTGCTTCATCAGTGCGAGGATAAACTTAAAGTTCAAATGATTAATGAAGTATAAACACATAGCAGTTGAGGGAAATATTGGTGCTGGTAAAACTACTTTAACTAAGTTTTTATCTTCTATTCTTGATGCTTCAACCTTACTTGAAGAATTTGAAGAAAACAAGTTTCTTAAAGCCTTTTATAAAACTGGTGAATTTGCGTTTCAATCTGAAATACAATTCTTATTGGATAGGAGCAAACAACTTAATGAATTTTACAAGGAAAATCACAGTTTAATCATTTCTGATTATTATGTTAATAAGAGCTTAATTTTTTCTAAAATAAATTTAAATGAGTATGAATTTCAATTACTGAAAAACCTCCATGGTCACTTGTTTGGAGTTTTACCCCCACCTGATTTGCTTATTTTTCTAGATAGAAGTCTTGATGTTTTATTTGCAAATATTATGCGCAGAAATAGGCCTTACGAAAAAAATATGGATTTGAATTATTTAAGAAAATTAGATCATTATTATGAAAATTGGCTTGAAGGATTAAACATTCCTGTAATAAGAATAGATGCGGAAACAATAGATTTTAGTAGGCCAGATTATTTAACCAAAAAATTCAAACAACTTTTAAATTTAGACTTCTCAAGCACACAGCGTACTGTAAAATTAGCCATCTCTTAGTCTAAATATCAACATTATACGGTGTTTATTTAAATGATTAGACCTTTTTATTTATAAAATAAAGTGCTTATACTTGCACGAAATTTAAAACAGAGAACATATTCTTATGAAAACAATGAATATCAATAAATTAAGTATAATTTCAAGTTTTTTTGCCTTATCATTCTTATTGAGCTGCTCAATGATTGAAGAACTTGAATACGATGTTGTCCAAAATCCTCTTCAAATGCATGGAGGAGATGTAACATTACAAATCAATGGAAAGTTTGTTGAAAAAGGAATAAATGCAAAGGCAGTAGCTGAAGTTACTCCGATTTTATTTTGTGCAGATGGAAATGAAATTACTTTTCAAACAGAAATTTTCCAAGGTCCCAAAGCAGCTGGAAATGGTAAGGTTGTTCCTAAAGAAGGAATGTCTTTTTCTTACTCAAGCACAATACCATTTCAAAAATCAATGGCTGAAGCTGAGCTGAAGGTTTTGGTAAAAGCAAAAATGGGAAGTAAAGAGTTAGAAATAACAAGTCCTAAAATAGCTGATGGTACTACTACAACTCCCTTACTAATAGAATTAGATGATCAAGTTATCTTAACAGGTGACAATTTTGTAAGAACTAATTCTTTCACTAAAAAAGCAGTAATTAATTTTGCAAAAGGAAAACACAATGTAACTTCTAAAGAAACGAAAGATACTGATATTAAAGAGGTGTTAGATTTTATTTCGTCTTCCATGGAAGAAGAGTCTAGAATTAATGTGTTATCAATAGACATTAGTTCATATGCCTCACCAGAAGGAGAAGTTGATTTGAACACCAACTTAGCAGAAGATAGAGGTAAGAGTGCAATGAGATTTTTAATGTCAAAAGCCAAAAGAATGAAGTTTGAACCTGCTAAAGAGGAATCATTCTTTAATGTATCTCCAAAAGGTGAAGATTGGGCTGGATTTAAAGAAGAGGTTACAAAGACATCACATGAAGATAAAGAGTTAATATTGAGAGTACTACAAATGACTTCTGATGTTAACAAAAGAGAGTTAGAGATAAGAAATATGGCTAAAACATATAAATTTCTTGAAAAAGAAGTACTTCCACAATTAAGAAGATCAACTATAACTATCAACTACGAAAAAGTGGGATACAGCGATGAAGAATTAGCTGATTTAGTAGGTACAAATCCAGATACCCTTAGTGTAGAAGAAATATTACATGCAGGAAATCTAGAGTCTGATTTAAATGTTAAATTAAAAGATTACAAGGAGGCTCAAAGACTTTATCCAAATGATTGGAGAATAGCAAATAATATAGGATATGTATTGTATATGATGGGTGACGTTGATGGAGCTGGTGAAGCTTTTGATAAAGCACTTTCAATTACAGATAATCCTACAGTAACTAATAATGTTGCAGCCGTAAAACATAGAAAAGCTGGTAAAGGGAATGACGATATTATTTCTTACTTAGAGTCTTCAAATACTCCAGAATCAAAATATAATTTAGGTTTAATCAGAATTGAGGAAGGTAAATATGAAGAAGCTATTACGTTAATGGATAAGTCTAAGACCTACAATTTAGCCTTGGCGAACCTATTAGCTGAACATTATGACGTTGCAGGTGATATTATTGAAGATGTTAATAGCGGTGAAGCTAATGCATTATATCTTAACGCAATCATGGGTGCAAGAACCAATAATAGCGAAATGTTATTTGAAAACTTAAAATCTTGTTTTGAAAAAGATTCGTCTTTCAAGGAAAGAGCAAAGAAAGATAGAGAATTTGTTGCCTATTTTGATAACGCTGATTTTCTAGCAATTTTCTAATTACAAAATTGTCAAACAACTTATGAAAGGGAGCTGTCATGCTCCCTTTTTTATTTCTCTTTTTCTATATGTTTTAGTAGGAATTTTTTCCGCACCACCATAGTATTTTTAAAATGAGCTGATAATTTATTGTTAAGCGTTACGGCATCGTTTTTTGAAAAGTATTTACCTGCATATAAAAATATATTTGGAGCAATATATTCATCAAATAGATATTCACCTGGAAAAAGATTCGTAAATGTCTTTCTCATTTCTCTTATTTTCCTAGTGTCTTGAGTTACTATTAACTGAACAGCATATCCATTAAATTTACCTTTGTTAGATATATAGGAATTTATACTGTCAATTCTGTAGTCAGCACGGATAACAATATGACC
>CAZJVX010000052.1:6172-9432 GCA_964549345.1 uncultured Flavobacteriales bacterium
GATAGGTAAACAAATTATTTAGAAGTATTCTAAATTAAGATATTTAGATGACAATTATACGAACATTTTATTTGATTTATGCTTCACATGTTACATTTGTCATGCATATTTACCATGTTTAAATTGGGTTAAAATGAACAAAAATTTAAAAAAGCATTTAGCTAATTTTCTCTCACTAGTACTTTTTGTTTCTGCTACCCTTGTGTCTTTTTCTCAAGATGGTGAAAAACTTTTCAAGGCCAATTGTGCTTCCTGCCATCACCCTATTAAAAATGCAACAGGTCCTAAAATGCAGGGTGTTCTTCAGAAGTGGGAGGATAATGGTGAAGGAGAATTAATATATGACTGGGTGAAAAATCCAGCTGAACTCTATAATAGTGGTAAATCTAAAATGGCAAAAGCCATTTGGGATTGGTCTCCAACAGTAATGACCCCACAGGGACACCTATCCAAGGATGAGGTTAAATCGATATTTGCTTATGTAGATGCGTACGCTCCTCCTGTAATTGCTCAGGGCCCTGCAACTGATGACACTGTATATCAAAAAGAGGAAGAATCTGTTTCATATTGGTGGTGGATCATTATTGGTTTAATGGTGATTGTTCTTTTTGCCACATTTGGAGTTAGAAGAGAATTATCAGAAGTAATTGCAGCTAAAGAGGGACAAGTTGTTGACCCTAAAAAAACATTTCTAGTAAGCGCAAGACATTGGGCTCTCAGAAATTGGTTTGTCACGGTTTTAATAATATTAGCTGTTGCTTTGTCTTCTGGTGTCGAGCTGTTTGGTAGATTATATCAAGTTGGTATATACCAAGACTATATGCCCTCCCAGCCCATAGCCTACTCACACAAACTTCATGCTGGAAATATGGGCATAGAATGTAAGTATTGCCATCACTCAGCAGAGAAGTCAAAGCATGCTGGAATTCCATCAGTAAATGTTTGTATGAACTGTCACGCAGTTGTTCATGAGGGAGCAGAGTATGGGACTGAAGAAATTGATAAAATCCATTTAGCAGCTGGTTACAATAAAGCTAAGCAAGGCTACAATACTGATTTAAACGGAAATAGATTAGAACAGCCTCTTGTGTGGAACAAGGCACACAACCTCCCCGACCACGTATATTTTAGTCACTCCCAACATGTCCATCAAAATACTGGAAATATCGATTGTAGACAGTGCCACGGACCTGTTCAGAATTATACTTTGGGTAGGGTTTCCACAATAGAAGAGGTAAATGCTTATGCTGCCACGGATGAAGGTATGGAAAAAGGAATAATTCAGTTAACTAAACCTCTATTATCCATGGGTTGGTGTATTGAATGCCACAATAAAAAAGAAATTGATTTGGCAAGTACTGGTTACTATGAAGAAATACATAATAGATTAAAGTCAAGAGCGGATGTATATAACGATATACTTGATGATGATAAAGTTACAGTAAAAGAACTTGGTGGTTGGGAATGTGCTAAATGCCACTATTAACTAAATAAATTTAGTTTATGAGTAGAACCAAAACATATTGGAAGGGATACGCTGAGAAAAATAAGACTCCAGAATTTGTAAACTCAAGTCACAAAGAGTTTCAAGAAAAGATTCCGGTTGATGAGTTTTTAGCAGATGAAGGAATTCAAGATCTTAAAACAGGAAGAAGAGATTTCCTAAAGTTTATGGGCTTTAGCGTTGCTGCTGCTTCCCTTGCTTCATGTGAGGCGCCTATCATTAAATCTATTCCATATGTGAATAAACCAGAAGAAATTACACCAGGTATAGCTAATTGGTACTCTTCTACGTTCTATGATGGAAATCATTTTGCAAATATTTTAGTAAAATCTAGAGAGGGTAGACCTATTTGGTTAAAAGGGAAAAGAGATGGTTTTACGAAGGGGGGGATTACACCAGTTATTTCAACCTCTATTCTAAATCTTTATAATAGTTCAAGACTCAACGGCCCACTCAAAGAAAAAGAAGATATAACATGGTCAAAGTTAGATAGTGAAATAACCGAAAAGTTGACCAATATATCTAAATCTAAGGGTAAAATTAGGATCCTTTCCAACACGATAATTTCTCCTTCTACCAAAGGAGCTATTAACGCTTTTATTGATAAATTTTCTACTACTGACGAGTCGGGAAATGTATTTTCTGATGTGAAGCATATCCAATATGATGCGCAGTCATATTTTGCAATAAGAAAGGCAAATGATTTAGCATTTGGAGATCCGTTTATTCCAAGCTATCATTTTGACAAGGCTAAAACGATAGTCTCTATAAGTTCTGATTTTATTAGTAGTTGGTTAAATCCTTCCAAGTATTCTTGTGATTACAGCAAAACAAGAAAACCAGAAAATGGTTGGATGTCAAAACATTTTCAATTCGAGTCTAATTACTCCTTAACTGGAGCCAACGCAGATTACAGAGCTCAAGTAAAACCATCAGAAGAAGTAGCTTTGGCTGCTGTAATTCTAGATATGCTGGAGGGCAATCAACCTTCCCATAATTTCAATGATGATGTATTTTCAAAAGTTAAAAAAGCCGTTTCAGAACTAAAGAAAAATGAAGGCTCTTCTATTGTTGTTTCTGGTTCAAATGAAGTAAATATTCAAACAATTGTAAATAAAATTAATTACAAACTTGGTAATTATGGGTCTACGATCGATCACACAAAACAATTAAATTTATTTAATGGCAATGACAGTGAAGTTGAGCAATTAGTAAGCGAAATAACTGAAAATAAAGTTGATGCTGTATTATTTTACAATTGTAACCCTGTTTACTCTCTTCCTATGGGTGTTCAGTTCGCAGAGACCCTGAAAAATTCAGAAATGCTTAAAATTTCATTTTCTGACGTTTTAGACGAAACAGCAGTGTGCTGTCAATATGTATGTCCAGACCATAACTATTTAGAGTCCTGGTGTGATTTTGAGCCTATTCATGGACATTATAGTTTACAACAGCCCATTATTAGACCTCTTTATAACACAAGACAGGCTCAGGAAACATTATTAGTATGGTCTAGTTTAGCACAAAGAGGAATAAATGAAAGCAAAGTCTTTTACAATTTTATCAAAAATTATTGGCGCGATAAAAAAATAGGTAATCAGTCTGAATACATGACTTTTGATGAGTTTTGGAACTGGACTGTACACAATGGTTTTACAAACACTGAACAACACAATTTAAAAGAATTAAAAAATTTCGAAATAGATACCCATTTTAAAATTGAAACACACGAATGGGAATTGTCGTTATACCAAAA
>CAZJVX010000053.1:0-9364 GCA_964549345.1 uncultured Flavobacteriales bacterium
GGGTTTTATTGCTGACGAACCAGCACTTTTAAGAAATGAATTTATAGATTTCTACTTAACTAATAAAGAGTATTATTTTTTAGCTAAACTCAGAGTTTCATAAAGCAAACGCTATTTTTTTCTGCATTCATTTTAGTAGATAGAAAATAAACACCTTTTTTCAATTTACTTACATCAATTTGATTAATGTTTCCATCAATTTTCTTAACTAGATACCCACTCTCATTAAAAATGTAAAACTGCTTCCTATTTTCATTAGTTGAGACGTGCAAGATTTCAAATACCGGATTAGGATATAAATTAAAGTTAGGTTGTTTTTTGTCAATTGTATGAAGTAATTCATTGTTTACAAATGATGTGCTCCAGTTAAAACCATTGGTTTTAGAGAGAAATACATCATAATAACCCAAATTAGTTTCTTCAGTTTTGCCAGTAATTATTAAGTCATTTGATCCTAAAATTGTATCTGCATTATGGGCATAGTCGTTTCCATTTCCCTTTACTCTTGAGTCTTGCTGAGTTTGGTTTAGCAATGAAGCATAAAAAATCATGTTATCATTCACCCCATCATTATAATTACCTACTAAGAAATATTCGTTACTATTTGGTTTTTTAGTCACGTTAACAATAGATGACTTATTATATGTGGAGTGATAAGGGTAATTCACGGTGAAGTCTTGGCTGTTGTTATTTATGATGCTCCCTGCTAAGTAATTATTTTGGATAAATTGATTATTTTGATTAAAAACACGGACTCTGCCAGAGTATATTATTTTTTGATTTACTATGGAAATGCTTTGACCAAAAGAATTAGTATCGCTCAGATAGTAGTTCCACACCGTATCTCCATTTTGATCTAATTTTGAAATCCAAAGTCTATTATTTTCGTAAATGCTCTCATTTGTTCCTATGCAATATAAATCGCCATTTACATCCTCATTTATGTCCGAATATACATCATTTAAATAACCACCAAATTGGTGCATCCATATCAAATCTCCGTTGTCATTTATCTTTAACACTATCGCATCATTATTGCCCATGCTATTACTATATGAATCACCTGTAATAAAGTAGTGATTTAAATCGAATTTTGATGCCTTAATTTGACTTGAGAAATCCCAATCAGACCCTCCAAATCGTTTAGTCCAAATGTGATTTCCGTGTTTGTCCATTTTTACAACAAAAATGTCGTAATCTAAATTCAAACTATTTGAATAGCCACAGGCTATAAATGAAGAATCATGTGTTTCCACTATACTTTTTCCATAATCAATATTAGGTCCGCCAAAAGTGCTGTGCCATTCAACAACTCCAAATTCATCTGTTTTTATTACGTATAGGTCAGTAAGCCCATTTCCAAAACTTTCAGTTGCACCTACCACACAAAAACCACCATCCTTTGTGGAGATTACGTTTTCTCCAATATCGTTTCCTGTTCCCCCATAGGATTTGAAAAAGGCATTTTGAGCCAAATTGAAATGAGGTAGTATCAGTATAACCCAAAATAACTTTCTCATAGCTTAATATTAAAATTTAATCCTACCCCAAATGATTTGCTCCAAGAGGGTAAAAAACTTGTAATATTCATGTAGTTAATTCCAAAGCTGTGATTTTTATAAATGTACAAGAGTCTTGCTCCCCATTGAAATCGTGTAAACCCGCCATATGCAATATTAGATGAAAGACTAAGTTTTGATTTTATTTGTTTAGAAATCATGAAATTAAATCTGGGTATGAATTGACTATCATGTCTATAAAATATCGATAAAGAATAGGTGTATGTACCTATAGCATAATTCGAGATTCCCCAAACTGAGTATGGTGTTAGTCTAAATGCACTGTTCTGACTATTATCTATCGAAGATGTGTTCGAAACATGTTCTATTGTTTCGTTCAGATTAATGATCTGTTCAAAACTAAATCCTTCAAAAATAAAATTGGTATCAATTTGTTTAAATAATGCTTCGTTAGAATAATGTAATACACCCAAATTTTGAACACCTATTTCAAAGTTTAGTTGTGGATTTAAATGTTTTATTATTCTACCATCCATGCTAAAAACCTGACCATTTTTTTTAAATAAATTTTTATTATTAGAGATGGATGAAAGTGATGGTGAAAGATGAACATTCCATGTGTAATTGTTGTTAAACTCAATAAAGTCTGAAGAATTAAATGTAAGTCTGTTTTCTGACAATACGTTACCAATTGAGAGTCCTAAAGAGATATTGTTTTTAATTATACCAAACTGTAATAATTGAAAATTGCGATTATGAAAAGCAGTCTTGCCTAGATTTACAAAATCTAATTCTTGGTTACCATCAAATATAAATTGAAATAAACTTTGATGGTATCTTCCGCCAAAGGTGAAAAGTTGTCTAAAGCCAATGTAGCAGTGATCTACCTTTTTCATGCTAGGAATTTTAATACATATATCCGATTCAGCTTCTCCGCCCATTCTTAGCAATTCATTTTTATTATTGAATTCCCCTTTTAACTTTTTATTAATATGACCTCCTTTTAGTAGAGTTGAGTATAATTTTATTGGAAAATGAGTAGATCCTATATGAAAATAATTAGCTGAATATAATTCGAATTTTCTATTTACAGCGGAGTCCGATTGAGCATAGTTATTTGCAAAACTAAATATCAAAGTAAGCCATATTAGGTAGTGATTTCTCATTCTATATTAATATCCGCGTTTAATGTTAATCCTAACTTATAGTTGAGCCAGTCGGATAATAAAACTGGGAAAAAGGTGGTGGTATCCGGAGAGTGAATGGTGGCGTTTAATACTATTTTTTTCTCTTCTAATAAAATAGAGCTGTTTGTACTATCTAAAGTCGCAGACAGTTGGTTGTAAGAAGGTGAATATAATTGGTTGTTGGAGTCTAAATTTGAGTGGAATAAACATGGTTGATTCATGTTAATATGATGTCCATTTAGTACTCTTAAATCAAAGCATACATTCAATGGTAGTCCATTTTCAATTTCAAGATCTAAATTAGCTTCGTTTATTCGTAATAAATCTGGAAATTCGACAGAAAATGTATCCGAAAAAACCAATGAATCTACATTGAATAACATGGGTAATGTCACTGCAGCGTCTATGGACAAAGGTTTATTGGTGTAATAAAAATCATTAAAACCTGCATGGTTTCCTTGAGGATTAGTTTCAAGTTGGTATGAACTAATTATTTTAGTAGGAAATAAATTGATTATTTCATTAAGGTTAGAGTTTTGTTCTGTTATAAAGATTGATTGGTTGCTGTAATTAAAGTCCCAACCAAGATCTTGGGCTCTTGAAATATTGACGGATTGCCCTATACTGTGATGTGAGAGCAGTTTAGAGTTTTGATTTCGTTGAAATTCAATTTCATTAATTGTTAACTGAGCATCCATGCCAACTCCATTTTTGATGATAATTTCTAATTCAGGTTGATACAGTTGAATATTTTTACTAGCTAGTTTTTTCAATACATTAATATTAGTATTGACTTCACTACTTACTGCGGTATTTCCAAAATATCCTCTCATATAACCTACATCAAGGTTTGCTAACTCTATACTTAAATTCACATTAGAAAAAAAATTAGGAGGAATCGTATCATTTCCAGACATGATTTGGAATGTTGTTGATATGGTATTGTAAGTGGAACCATTATTAGAAAGATCAATTCTTAGATTTTCAATCTCAATTTGATGAATAAAAGAATTATTATTTCCGTTGTCATTTCGTATCTCTACCGTGTCATAAAATAAATCTCCATTTTCTTTTAAAGCGGTTGGAATATGTACAATAAGGAAGAAATTACCATCAATGTTGCTAGTCGCTGAATAATTGAAATTCAGTCGATTAAACAAAATTTCATGTAGCTGTAAATCTTGAAAATCAAATTGATGATTTGAAGGAAGGGTCACAGGGGCAATCTGATTAGGAGGGATACTAAAAACCAAAGGGAAGCTTAAAGATTCGCTAAAACTAAAATCCAAATCGGGAAGAAAATCATTTTGTTTTAATTCAAATAAATTTAGTGTGTCTTTTAAATAATAATACTCATGATTGGGACTTGCAAATACATTATTTACATTAATAAAATCATTTACAAATAGACTGTCTTTAGAAATAGGAATTGACATGCGAGTTGTCCATGAAATGGCATTATTTCGTTTGTCACATCCACAGCTAATAAGTAGTACAATTAGTATGAAAAAGAAATTCCTCAACTATTAAATTTAATCATATTTCCCCTTCCAAATTTGATTAATCGCATCTTTATAGACTTTTTCTTTTGGGTTCTCTTTGGGTTTGTAAAAGGATTCACCACTAATTATTTCAGGTAAAAACTCTTGCAAGTGTAATTTGTTCTTATGGTCATGACTATATTGGTAGTTTTCTCCGTATCCCAAATCTTTCATAAATGAATTGGGAGCATTACGTAGATGCAAGGGTATACTTAGATCACCTAATTCTTTCACCTTTTCGAGCGCCTTATTAATAGCAACATATGCGCTATTACTCTTAGGGGATAGAGCTAAATAAATAGTGCATTGAGCTAAAATAATTCTTCCTTCTGGCCAACCTATTTTTTGAACAGCATCAAAACAATTATTTGCCATTATAAGAGCTGTTGGATTCGCTAAACCGATGTCTTCAGATGCCGAAATAATTAATCTTCTAGCTATAAATTTTGGATCCTCATTGCCTTCTACCATTCTAGCAAGCCAATAAATGGCAGCATTTGGATCACTTCCTCTGATTGATTTAATAAATGCAGAAATCACATCATAATGCATTTCCCCATTTTTATCATAATTGGCTAAATTTTGTTGAATGATATTTTGAACAAAAGCATCGTCAATCACATTATTTTTTTCATCCAATTGCAGAACACAAAGTTCAAAAGCGTTAAGTAATTTTCTGGCGTCTCCACCCGAAATCCTGATAAGGGCATTAGTTTCCTTTATGGTCGGATTTTTTTCTTTAACGTGTTTGTCTAAAAGTGCTTTATCTATGAATTTTAATAAATCGTTTGTATCGTGATGTTCAAGGACAAAAATTTGGCATCTCGATCGAAGTGCGGGAATTACTTCAAAAGAGGGGTTCTCCGTAGTTGCACCAATTAAAGTGATTAACCCCTTTTCTACTGCTGCTAAAAGAGCATCTTGTTGCGTTTTGCTAAATCGGTGAATTTCATCGATGAAGACAATGGCATTCTTTTGACCAAATAACCCCTGTTTTTTAATTTGATCTATGATTAATCTAAGATCTTTTACACCAGAATTAATGGCTGATATTGTATAAAAGGATCTATCTAATTCTTTTGTGATGATTTCGGCTAATGTTGTTTTGCCAACACCTGGAGGACCCCAGAATATCATAGATGGAATGTGTTTATTTTTGAGGGCTTGCCTTATTGGTCCTTTTTCGCCTACAATATGATCTTGACCAATGAATTCTTCAATTTTAGTGGGTCTTATTCGTTCAGCTAATGGGGTTATTAATGAAGTCAAGATTTTTGATTTAAATATAACTCAATTTTAAATGTTTAAAACTATAAGGTAAGCCTTTAAATTTATCCATATTTACCCATTATTTTGATTTAAAATAAATTTATGCATTATCATTTTATTGCCATAGGTGGAAGTGCTATGCACAACTTAGCTATAGCTCTTCACCTTAAAGGTGATATCATAACTGGTTCAGACGATGAAATATTTGAGCCTTCAAAAAGTCGTTTAGCTAAGCATAATTTATTACCAATCGAAGTGGGTTGGGATACCAACCGAATTCACTCTAATATAGATGCAGTTATTCTAGGAATGCATGCTAGAAAAGATAATCCTGAACTTATTAAAGCACAAAAGCTAGGCTTGTCTATTTATTCTTATCCAGAATTTATTTATGAGCAAACAAAAGATCAATTAAGGATTGTGATTGGAGGTAGTCACGGTAAAACATCGATCACAAGTATGATTCTGCACGTATTGTCAAAAAACAATATTAATCACAATTACATGGTTGGTGCTCAACTTGAAGGTTTTGACTGCATGGTGAAGCTTTCAAAAGAAGCTAAAATTGCTGTCCTAGAGGGCGATGAGTATCTATCTTCTCCCATTGACAGAAGACCCAAGTTTCATTTGTATCAACCAGATATAGCTGTAGTGAGCGGTATAGCCTGGGATCATATTAATGTTTTCCCAACATTTGAAAATTACGTTGAACAGTTTCGCATTTTTGTAGACAAAGTAGGCAAGAGTGGAAGAGTGATTTATTTTGAAGATGACAACGTTCTTAAAGAGCTAGTATTGAATTCTTCGTCCAAAGCAAAAAAGATTCCGTATCGTACATTCCCAAATCAAATTCAAAATGGAATAACTTATGTTCGTACTGAAAAAGATGAAATTCCACTTGAAATTTTTGGAGATCATAATCTCCAAAATTTAAATGCAGCATATCATGTTTGCATACAATTGGGAGTGAAATCAGTTGATTTTTTCAGTTCTATACGTTCTTTTAAGGGGGCTTCAAAAAGACTAGAATTAGTCCAAAAAAACCAATCTACAGCTATTTATAAAGATTTCGCACATTCCCCTTCAAAATTAAAAGCTACTACATCAGCACTTAAAAATCAATATCCAAATAGAAAGTTGATTGCATGTATGGAGTTACATACCTTTAGTAGTTTAAATAAATCTTTTTTGGATCAATATAATGGAACGATGCAGGGTGCAGATGTGGCTTTTGTTTATTTCAATAAAAAAACATTGAAGCATAAAGAATTAGATGATCTTTCTGCTGAAGATGTTAAAAAGGCATTTGCTGGTGAAAATGTAACTGTTCTGAATTCTTCTAAAGAAATGGTAGATTGCCTTCTAAAAATGAAATGGGAACAACAGAATTTACTTTTAATGAGTAGCGGAAATTTTGACGGTATTCAGTTTGCAGAGCTTGCAGAAAAAATAATTACGTTACCCTTTTAAGGTAATAAAAATGAAGTGAGCTTATTATCAGCGAAAACAACATTCCACTGATGGTGAAAATCATCAAATACAATGGTACTATTTTACCAGGTTTATACATTTCTTCAATATTTACTTGTTGCATTTCAACCAAGTCTTGTGCAGATTTCCCATGATAGTATTCGGGATCATTTTTGATTTTTTCTTCGGCTATTAACAGCAGTTCATCTTCATTGGTTAAAGCCATTAGTGCTTCTTTTTTTTCTATCAAGTAAGTGGGATTAACCCACTTAAAATAAGAATAAAAATAGGTGCTGATTCCTGTGGAAAAAATCAAACTAATCACAATACCTTTTTTGAAATTAGTTAATCTAGAAACTTCTTTTCCTCTAACGACAATGAAAACAATGAAAATAATTAGAATTAAAACATGGAGAGGAATGGACCCTTTTTGATAGAGATATTTTATTCCACTAGGCATATAATGGGATATAAGATCAATCAATAATGAGCAAACTAATGCTAACCCACCATTCTTTACTAAATTAATCATGTAGGTAATCAGCCGTTCATGGAGACTAAAAATTCCTCGTTAGATTTCGTAACCCTTAATCTATCCTTCATAAACTCCATAGCTTCAATAGGGTTCATATCTGCTAAGTGTTTACGAAGAATCCAAACTCGCTGTAAAGTTTCTTTATCCATCAGTAAATCTTCGCGTCTGGTCCCTGAAGTAAGAATGTCAATAGCTGGGAATATTCTTCTATTTGATATTTTTCTATCAAGCTGTAGTTCCATGTTACCAGTTCCTTTAAATTCTTCAAAAATAACTTCATCCATTTTTGAACCTGTTTCAGTTAACGCTGTAGCTAGTATGGTTAATGAACCACCATTTTCAATTTTTCTAGCTGCTCCAAAAAATCGTTTAGGTTTATGAAGCGCATTCGCATCAACTCCACCCGTTAGGACTTTTCCTGATGCAGGCATTACTGTGTTGTATGCTCTTGCTAATCTTGTTATAGAATCGAGCAAGATACAAACATCGTGTCCACACTCTACTAGTCTTTTTGCTTTTTGCAGAACAATATTGGCCACTTTTACATGTCTGTCTGCAGGCTCATCAAATGTAGAAGCTATTACTTCTGCTTTAACGCTTCTTTGCATATCGGTGACTTCTTCAGGCCTTTCATCAATTAGGAGCACCATAAGGTAAGTTTCTGGATGATTTTCTGCAATCGCATTTGCTACATCCTTTAATAGCATTGTTTTTCCTGTTTTAGGCTGTGCTACAATCATACCTCTTTGTCCTTTGCCAATGGGTGAAAATAGATCCATAACTCTAGTTGATGTACTCTCTTTTGAATGTCCAGTAAGATTAAACTTTTCTGACGGAAAAAGAGGGGTGAGGTGTTCAAAAGGAACACGGTCTCTAATAAATTCAGGTTCTCTTCCGTTAATTTTCTCAACTTGAACTAAAGGAAAATATCGTTCACCATATTTTGGGGGTCTAACTACGCCTTTAATAGTATCTCCTGTTTTTAGACCAAAGTATTTTACCTGTGATTGAGATACATAAACATCATCAGGAGAGGACAGATAATGATAATCCGCTGATCTTAAAAATCCATATCCGTCTTGCATTAGCTCTAGAACACCCTCACTTATAATAATGCCCTCAAAGTCGTATGTGTACTCTTCTCTTTTTTGATGATTCTCATTATTTTCTTTTGGAGTATTATCTCTTCTGTTATCATTTCTTCTTCTTTGTTGACCTTCCTTATCTCCTTCCGAAGTTCTTCTCTGTCTATGGTTGTTTTGAGGAGATTTTTCACCTCTTTTTTCATTGGTCGAACTACTATTTTCTCTGTTAGATCTCGTTCTATCATTGTTTCGGCTAGGTCTTGGTTCTGCTGATTTAGGTTTCGCCTCTTCCTTCTTGGGATTCATAGCTTGTTCATCAAGAATTTTGTAAACTAGTTCTTGTTTCTTTAGTTTATCTACTTTTTGAATGCTGAGTTTTTCAGCAATTTCTCTTAGTTCAGCAACCTTCTTGTTGTTTAATTTTTCAATATCGTACATTAAATAATAGGGATTAATTTGTTATGAGGATCTATACTTGGTATGAAATATAAAGAATTGTCGAATGACGTTTCAAATATAGTAAAGTAATTCAGTTATAAAAATTATTTTTTCATTTGACACATCTTTTGGCTGATTGAAATTTTTATTTTTGAGGCAAATCATTTTAAATCACTTATGTTACAGAGAATTCAAACCTTATATATCATCATGTTTGCGATTTTACTTTTTGCTTCTCCATTTTTTGCATTTATTCAATTTGATGTAAAACATACTGTAGTTAAAAATGATTTAAATGTGAATATTGACTCTGGTAACG